>NZ_AEVS01000043.1 GCF_000189255.1 Vibrio brasiliensis LMG 20546
CGCTTCTCGCTTCTCGCTTCTCGCTTCTCGCTTCTCGCTTCTCGCTTCTCGCTTCTCGCTTCTCGCTAGTTAATACTCTCGAAGAAATCGCTGCTGGCGTTAAAGTCGCCTGTAACGTCAACTAGCTGGCCGTTGCCATTGAAGTTGACAATAAGGTTCTTCTGCACTGAGTCGTTGTGACCTTCAGTGTGATGATAGATGTAGTACCAAGTATCCGGGTAGCCGTTTTCAACCAGCATTGGTGAACCCATTACGTAGCGTACTTGTTCCTTGGTCATGCCAAACTTAAGCTGTTCAACTGCGCTTTGCTCTACGTAGTTGCCCTGATTGATGTCAATGCGGTAAACAAGCTTTTCCAGTAGAGAGCAGCCTGTCAGCATTGTCATAGCGAGTGGTACAGCGATAAGCCACTTTTTAAATTGCATACTTAATATTCTTGTAACTGATAACATTCAAACTCAGCCGATAATAAACAAGCTAAGCGCCAAAGTAAAAAGCTGTAAGCATTTTGAATTGTTTCAGACCATGATTTTTGAATTTGGTTGCAAACTAGAGCCAAAATTTATCAATTAAAGACTATTTTGGCTCTAAGGTTGCGACGTTAAGCAGCAATAAGTAGTTCTTTGGCATTGGCAAGAGTTGAGTCGGTAATCTCACTTCCGCCGAGCAGGCGAGCAAGTTCTGATACACGCTGTTCGTTATCCAAGCGACGCATCTGTGTTTCTGTTTTACCCGCTTTAGTCTGTTTCGCGACGAACAGTTGTTGGTGGCCACAACCCGCTACCTGAGGTAAGTGAGTCACACACATAACCTGAGTTGATTCACCAAGTTTACGCAGCATCTTTCCAACTACAGCGGCTGTTGGTCCGCTGATACCTACATCGACTTCATCGAAGATCAGGCTAGGAGTATCAACTTTCTGCGCCGTGATAACCTGAATAGCGAGTGAGATACGTGAAAGCTCACCACCAGATGCTACTTTGGCAATTGGCTGCATTGGTTGACCAGGGTTAGTCGAAACGACAAAGCATACGCTGTCCATACCAAGTGGAGATGGGTGGTTGCCTTCGTTGCTGACTTCGATACGGAACTGGGCTTTCTCCATACTTAGCTCATGCATGCTCGCCGTGATTAGCTTATTAAGCTCTTTGGCGTAGCGGTTACGCGATTTATTTAGTTTTTCTGACGTTGTTAGGAATTTCTGGTATTTATCATTCACTTCTTGCTCTAGCTCTTCCAGACGTTCATCGGAGCAGTCTAGAGCGTCAATCTGACCCAGCAGTTCTTGATGATGCGCGTATAGCTCATCCGGTAGCACGTGGTGTTTACGTGCCATCGACATCACTTTAGAAAAGCGTTCTTCAACAAAAGCCATACGACCTGGATCTACGTCAATACAGTCAAGGTAGTTGCGCAGCTCACTGTTGGCTTCTTCTAGTTGGATTATGGCTTCTGCAATCATGTTTGGCAGTTCAGCCAGTTTTTCATCCAGTTCAGCCAGTTGGATCAGGGAGTGATTGGCTGATTGCAGAATACCAAGCGCGTTAACTTCTTCACCTTCGTATATAAGTTCGATAGCCTGCTGGCAGGTGGAGGCAAGTTCGCCGCTGTTGGACAGGCGTTTATGTTCTTGTTCGAGTTGTTCATATTCGTCCTCGCCAAGAGAGAGTTCATTCAGTTCTTTGATCTGGTATTCCAACAGCTGTTTTTGAGCCTGATTCGCTGCACTGTTTTCTTTCAGCTGTTTAAGGTTATTGTCCGCTTGTCGCCATGACTGGTATGCGTTGCGAGTGCTTTTCAGTAGTGCTGAGTGACCGGCATACTGATCGAGCATCGCCATCTGGTATTCGCTTTTCATCAGCTGATGGTGAGCATGCTGACCATGGATGTTAATCAGTAGCTGGCCCAAAGATTTAAGTTGTGAAAGAGGGACAGGGCTGCCATTGATGAATGCGCGAGAACGACCTTCTTTACTGATGATACGGCGCAAAATACAGTCACTGCCGTCAAGTAGGTCGTTATCTTCAAGCCAGCGAGTGGCGTTGATATTGTTCTCTAGGGAGAAAGCGGCACTGACTTCCGTTTTCTCTTCTCCCTGACGTACCATGCCGGCTTCTGCGCGCCCACCTAAACATAGGCCGAGTGCGTCGATAGCGATGGACTTACCTGCGCCCGTTTCGCCAGTGATGGTTGTCATTCCTTTGGATAGCTCTAGCTGTAGAGACTTAACAATTGCGAAATTATTAACACTTAGATGAGCCAGCATTTTATGTACCTGTTTAAATGAACAATACTGTATAAGAAAACAGTATATACTGTTTCTTTATACAGTAAAGATCCAGGTGAGAAAAAATGTGAGCGAGCGCGGACTTCGTCCTGCGAGATGCTAGAACGCTGCGCTCCGAGAATCGAGACCGGACTTCGTCCTTCGAGAGGTGCGCGTTATAGCTGCTGGGTAGGTACCTGAACCAGAGCTTTTTGTTGGGAACTTACGTCTAAAATACAGAAAAAAAGGTTGACGCTTTCACGTCAACCTTCCAAGGTTTTCTCGCTTCTCGCTTCTCGCTTCTCGCTTCTCGCTTCTCGCTTCTCGCTTCTCGCTTCTCGCTTCTCGCTAAAACAACTTACTCGACCATCCCAGCTTGTTTCGCAATACATGATAGTAGCTATAGTCTTTCGGATGGATCAGCTTAAGAATGTTCGGGCTCTGGTAAATATGTACTTCGTCACCCGGTGACACAGGTAATGAAACCTGACCATCACAGCCAACTTCCTGAGTACCGCGGTTATCTGGTGAAACAACCAGCTTGATGCGACGGTTACCGTCAACGACTAATGGGCGGCTCGACAGGGTATGCGGGAACATAGGAACCAGAGAGATAGCATTAAGGCTAGGCGATAGAATAGGGCCACCACCTGATAAGGAGTAGGCTGTTGAGCCGGTCGGTGTTGAAACAATTAAACCGTCGGCACGCAGAGAGAAAGCGAAGCTATCATCTATATATACTTCGAACTCGATCATATGCGCGACCTGACCAGGGTGAAGTACTGCTTCGTTCAGAGCTGCGTTGTGGCTTTTTACCTGGCCGTGGCGGTGAACTTCTGCTTCGAGCAAAAAGCGTTGCTCTTCAATAAACTCGCCTGCGAGAACTTTTTTCAGTGCCTGCTGGAAGTCTTCCGGATTGAGGTCCGTTAAGAAACCGAGATTGCCGCGGTTGACGCCAATGACGGAGATGTCAAAGCGTGACAATACGCGGGCAGCACCGAGCATGTTGCCGTCACCGCCAACGACGATCGCCAGATCGGCAATGCGGCCAAGTTGGATAAGACTGGCAAAGTCATCTTTTGGAATGTCGTCGAGGATTTCACTCAAACGATCATCGATAAACACCTTATAACCCTCAGCTTGAAGCCAGGTATAGAGCTCTTTATGCGTCGCTATTGCTTGCTGATCTCTGGGTTTACCAATGATGGCGATCACTTCAAAAGGTTTTTTCATAGGTTTTCCGCACCAAATAGGCTTGATTCGACAATCTTCATCCCCATAATAATGGCAAGTTAGCTATTTATGCGAGTTTTTGTGTATCCCAATACAATAAACGTGATGTGTTGGGTACCGATGGATATGAATTCTGGAGATATCATGAGCAACGAAGAAAACAAAATCAAAGACGAAGAACTACAACAGCAAGCAGAGCAAGAAGCGGAAGTTGTAGGTACTGAAGCTGATATCGAATGGAACGAAGAAGCAGAGAGCGATGAGCAAGAAGCGAAAATTGTTCAACTAGAAGCAGCATTACTTGCTAGCGAAGCGAAAATTCAGGATCAGCAAGACGGTGTTCTACGTGCTAAAGCAGAAGTAGAAAACATGCGTCGTCGTACTGAGACAGAGATCGACAAGGCTCGTAAATACGCTCTGAACAAGTTTGCAGAAGAGCTATTACCAGTTATCGATAACCTAGAGCGTGCTATTCAGGCGGCAGACACTGAAAACGAAGCGGTTAAGCCTTTACTTGAAGGTGTTGAACTGACGCACAAAACATTTGTTGATACTGTTTCTAAGTTTGGTCTTAAAGAGATCAACCCAGAAGGCGAAGCGTTCAACCCAGAATTGCACCAAGCGATGTCGATTCAGGAAAGCCCTGATCACGAGTCAAACACAGTTATGTTCGTGATGCAGAAAGGTTACGAGCTAAATGGTCGCGTGGTGCGTCCAGCAATGGTTATGGTAGCGAAATAACGCCTGACTAATAATTAACCACCTGTTTAAAAAGAGAGGCTATGCCTCTCTTTTTTTGTTTCTGACACCGAATTCCATACTGCCATCTAAAGAATTGATTTAGTGAATTATTCTTAGACTAAAGTTTAACCGAAAATTAATTTCTGATTAGAAACTTGTAACATTATCGTAAACAAATGCTTTATTTTGTAACCTCAATGTGTATTATGTGCGAACTCTGCCGAATAAACTGGCGGAATAAACTATAAAAGCATAAATATTAAACACAACATTCTGGAGATGGATGATGGATAAATCGCTTTCAAGCAAGATTTTTGTAGGCTTGTTTGCTGGTCTTCTGATCGGTACTGCGATCCAGTACTTATTTAGCGGGATTGCAATCTTTGACACTTACCTTCTAGGTGCTGCGGAAGGCGCCGGTGGTATGTTTGTATCTTTGATCAAACTATTGGTAGTGCCTCTGGTATACGTTTCAATTGTATGTGGTATCGTCGACCTGAAAGACATCACTGCATTCGGTCGTCTTGGTGGTAAAACTTTTGCCCTTTACATTATTAACACCATCATTGCGATTACGGCTGCCCTAACTGTTGGTATGATTTTCCAACCAGGTGCAGACGCTAACCTAGCAGGTACAATTTCAGAGAGCGTTAAACTAACGACAACTGAAACACCTGATATCTTCTCACTAGTAGTGAACATTGTACCAAGCAACCCTGTTCAGGCGTTTGCTAACGGCGACATGCTACAAATCATCTTTATGGCAATCCTGACTGGTCTTGCTATCCAGGCTCTTGATTCACGTGGTGGTCCAGCTATCCGTACTTTCAAGATGGCTAACGAAATCATGATGAAGCTTGTTGGTCTGGTAATGAGCCTAGCACCATACGGTGTATTCGCTCTTATGATTCAACTAGGTGCAACTCTTGACGCTAACACGCTAATGTCTGTTGCAGGCTACGTAGCACTTGTTGTTTCAATGCTAGTATTCTGGATCTTCTTCTTCTACCCAATGGCGGTAGGTGTTGCGACAGGTACGTCTCCAAAGACTTTCCTACGTGCAACTCGCGAGCAGATTCTGTTCTCTCTATCTACAGCAAGTTCAAACGCAACGATTCCTGTAACGATGCGTACCCTAACTGAGAAACTAAACGTTTCTAAATCAGTAGCGGGCTTTGGTGTACCACTAGGTGCAACAATGAACATGTCTGGTGTTTCTATCTACATCGCACTTGCAACTATCTTCGTTGCTAACGCATTTGGTCAGCCAATCAACACGGCAGACGTGTTTACTCTTGGTCTAACTATCCTGCTACTGTCTATCGGTGCTGGTGGTGTTCCGGGCGGTGGTGTTGTAATGGTAGGTGTTCTTCTTCACCAACTAGGTCTACCACCAGAAGGTCTGGCAATCATCGCAGCAGTTGACCGTATCAACGACATGTTCTGTACTTCTTCTAACGTAGTAGGTGATACAGCGGTTAACACTATCGTTGCTAAAACTGAAGGCGAAATCGGTAAAGACGAAGCAGAAGTTGAAGCGAAACCAGCTCAAGCAAATGCTTAATTTTTAAAACGCTGATTATAGAAAGCGAGCCTCAGGGCTCGCTTTTTTTTTGAGCATTGAGAGGGAAAAGAGTCGAGAGGTCAGATATTGGATTTATGTCTGATAATCAGAGCGCCCAAAATGCAGGAAATATCATCACATACTGTGCATAGGTCATTGCACTGTTCTGAGGGTAGGTAGTTCAATTCAGATGCGAGTAGTAACTGAGTCTTCAGTTCACCAACAGAGCCTTTAGCGACATTGAGAAAATAAGCGGTTTCTTTGGCACCGGCTCTTTCAACACCTTCAGCGATATTACTAGGGATAGATATACTTGAACGACGAATTTGATCACGAAATGAGTAATCACACATACCTTGAACGGCTAGGTAAGTCTGTTTGCAAAGTTCAAAGCTGGTTTTCCAAACCTGTAGTTTTTCATATTTCACTTTAGTTCCTCATTAAAGTGATAGTTTGGCTGGGTTTTACGCTCGCAAAGTATCTTAAAAGCATGAGAGTTTGGGCTTGACCCCGAATATCGCAACAAATCATCCTATCTCGATTCTCGATTCTCGATTCTCGATTCTCGATTCTCGATTCTCGATTCTCGATTCTCGATTCTCGTTTTTTTCTATTTTTTTTCCCTTCCTCCCTTGAAAAGCAATTTGCCGCCCTTATCTATTGGGCATAGAGAAGCAAACATCATTATTTTTGTTTGTGAGCAAGGGTTGAAACCCGATTCTCCATCCCCACATAGGGGATATAGCAAAACGAAAATAGAAATTTATTCGGAGATAGCCTGATGGGTAAAATCATTGGTATTGACTTAGGTACTACTAACTCATGTGTTGCTGTATTAGACGGCGACAAACCACGCGTAATCGAAAACGCAGAAGGTGAGCGTACAACAGCATCGGTAATTGCATACACAGATGGTGAGACGCTGGTAGGTCAACCTGCAAAACGTCAAGCAGTTACTAACCCAACTAACACGCTATTTGCAATTAAGCGTCTTATTGGTCGTCGCTTTGAAGACGAAGAAGTACAACGTGACATCGAAATCATGCCTTACAAAATCGTTAAGGCTGATAACGGCGACGCTTGGGTAGAAGCACAAGGCCAAAAAATGGCGGCTCCTCAAGTTTCAGCTGAAATCTTGAAGAAAATGAAGAAAACTGCTGAAGACTTCCTAGGTGAGGAAGTAACTGGCGCAGTTATCACAGTTCCTGCTTACTTTAACGATGCTCAGCGTCAAGCAACTAAAGATGCTGGCCGTATCGCAGGTCTTGAAGTTAAACGTATCATCAACGAACCAACAGCGGCAGCTCTAGCATACGGTCTAGACAAGAAAGGCGGCGATCGCACTATCGCGGTATACGACCTTGGTGGTGGTACATTTGATATCTCTATCATCGAAATCGATGAAGTTGAAGGCGAGAAAACTTTTGAAGTACTAGCAACTAACGGTGACACTCACCTTGGTGGTGAAGACTTCGATAACCGTCTGATCAACTACCTGGTTGAAGAGTTCAAGAAAGAGCAAGGTATCGATCTTAAGACCGATCCTCTAGCAATGCAGCGTGTTAAAGAAGCAGCAGAAAAAGCGAAAATCGAGCTTTCTTCTACTACTCAAACAGACGTAAACCTACCTTACGTAACTGCTGATGCTACTGGTCCTAAGCACATGAACGTTAAAGTGACTCGTGCGAAACTAGAATCTCTAGTTGAAGACCTAGTACAACGTTCTCTTGAGCCACTAAAAGTTGCTCTAGCAGATGCTGACCTATCGGTAGGCGAAATCACTGACGTTATCCTAGTAGGTGGTCAGACTCGTATGCCTATGGTTCAAGCTAAAGTTGCTGAGTTCTTCGGTAAAGAAGCTCGTCGCGACGTAAACCCAGACGAAGCAGTAGCAATGGGTGCTGCAGTTCAGGGTGGTGTACTAGCTGGTGATGTTAAAGACGTACTTCTACTAGACGTTACTCCTCTGTCTCTAGGTATCGAGACTATGGGCGGCGTAATGACTAAACTGGTTGAGAAGAACACAACTATCCCAACTAAAGCGAACCAGGTTTTCTCTACAGCAGAAGACAACCAGAACGCGGTAACTATCCACGTTCTACAGGGTGAGCGTAAGCAAGCGATGTACAACAAGTCTCTAGGTCAATTTAACCTAGAAGGCATCCAGCCTGCTCCACGTGGCATGCCACAAATCGAAGTGACTTTCGACCTAGATGCGGATGGTATCCTACACGTATCTGCGAAAGACAAGCAGACTGGTAAAGAGCAGAAGATCACTATCCAGGCTTCTGGCGGTCTAAGCGATGAAGACATCGAGAAAATGGTTCAAGAAGCAGAAGCTAACAAAGAAGCGGACAAGAAGTTCGAAGAGCTAGCAACTGCACGTAACCAAGCTGACCAAATGATTCACGGTACTCGTAAGCAAGTTGAAGAAGCGGGTGACGCTCTTCCAGCAGACGAGAAAGAGAAGATTGAAGCAGCGATCTCTGAACTAGAAGAAGCTCGTAAAGGCGAAGACAAAGAAGCTATCGACGCTAAAGTACAAGCGCTAATGGCAGCAGCTCAGAAGCTAATGGAAATTGCTCAACAGCAAGCACAAGCTCAACAAGCAGGTGAAGCTGGTGAACAACCTAAGCAAGAAGACGACGTTGTTGACGCAGAGTTCGAAGAAGTAAAAGAAGACAAGAAGTAATTCTTGAATCTGATTTAACTTGAATATGATGCGGGCGTTTGAGGAAACTCATACGCCCGTATGTTTGTAAGGTTATGTCCATCTAACTAAAAGTGTCTTTTTGGCGTAAAGTCGCTAGAATTCAGAGCCATTAGTTAGATCGATATAAACACCAGGCGGTATTAGGCCGTTTGCAGTAATAAATTTGGTGACGAAAAACATGTCAAAACGTGATTTTTACGAAGTATTAGGCGTAAGCCGCGATGCATCAGAGCGTGATATTAAAAAGGCGTACAAGCGCCTAGCTATGAAGTACCACCCAGACCGTAACCAGGGTGATGAGAGCGCTGCAGATAAGTTTAAAGAAGTAAAAGAAGCGTACGAAATTCTGCTTGATCCACAGAAGAAAGCGGCTTACGACCAGTATGGTCATGCTGCCTTTGAACAAGGTGGTATGGGCGGCGGCGGCTTCGGTGGCGGCGGTGCAGATTTCGGTGACATCTTTGGTGACGTATTTGGCGATATCTTTGGTGGTGGTCGTCGTGGCGGCGGTCAACAGCGCGCACAGCGTGGTGCAGACCTACGTTACAATATGGAACTGTCGCTAGAAGAAGCAGTTCGTGGTGTATCGAAAGAGATTGAAGTACCAACACTAGTTAACTGTGACTCTTGTGAAGGTAGCGGTGCGAAGAAAGGCACATCTGCTGAGACCTGTGGCACTTGTCACGGTCATGGTCAGGTTCAGATGCGTCAGGGCTTCTTTGCTGTTCAACAAACCTGTCCTACCTGTCACGGTAAAGGCAAGATTATCAAAGACCCATGTAACGTATGTCATGGTCAAGGCCGTAAGCAGAAAACCAAAACACTTAACGTTAAGATTCCTGCAGGCGTTGATACTGGCGATCGCATTCGTCTGTCTGGTGAAGGTGAAGCGGGCGAAATGGGCGCACCAGCAGGTGATCTATACGTACAAGTTCATGTGAAAGAGCACCATATCTTTGAGCGTGACGGTAACAACCTGTACTGTGAAGTACCAGTGAGCTTCGCAATGGCAGCACTTGGTGGTGAAGTAGAAGTCCCGACTCTAGATGGTCGTGTGAACCTGAAAGTGCCTACTGAAACTCAAACGGGTCGTATGTTCCGTATGCGTGGTAAAGGTGTGAAAGGTGTTCGTGGCGGCGGTGTTGGCGATCTTATCGTTAAACTTGTTGTTGAAACGCCAGTTAACCTAAGCTCGCGTCAGAAAGAACTACTTAAAGAATTTGAAGAGTCATGTGGTGGCGAAGCGGCGACTAAGCACAAGCCAAAATCTGAAGGCTTCTTCAACGGTGTGAAAAAGTTCTTCGATGACCTGACCAGCTAATTGGTTGAAATCATTACTCTAAAAGCCTGCCTGTGTGCAGGCTTTTTTATTGCCAGCAGTTTATCGGGCTATATTCACCGGCCTGATTGAGGCTAAGTATTGCGTATCCGCTGCCTTCACAACGATCATTGAGCTGAGAATTGATCGGCTGGGCTTTGATGATGTAACTGGTGTCGGTCGCAGAAATAGAAAAACTAAATTGGCGATTATTCGTCTGACAAAAACGGCATCCACCATCAACCAATACCAAGTTGACCGCTGCAAGGTAGCTATTTTGATAGTGCCTCTCTAGTTCAATTTGTATTTTGGCTAAATCGCTTATTGCAGCCTTGCGATGAGCTTTGAGGATCTGGCTTTGATAGCTTGGATACGCAATGCTGGCTATGATAGCGACTATCGCAGCGACAGCTAATAATTCGATCAGTGTCATCCCTTCTGGTCTACTCTTTGTTCGTTTATACCATTTCATTTTAACCACTCCCGAAGTTCGCCTATTTTCCGTGCTGGCTATTTTTGTCTCCTGATAATCTCGGGACAAGAATGGTTTTGAGCGAACATGGGCTTACATGACAAGTTGGAAAACATCTCGCGGATTAACTTTTCTCGAGCAACTCATAGTCTGCGGTTTACTCGTGTTCATGTTGTCACTGGCTGTGCCAGGTTTCGGTCAGATGAGTGCAGCGCTACAGATGAGGCGAGCGGTTAGTGAAATTAAGGGCTTTATGGACCAGAGTCGATCCGAAGCTGTTCTGCGTAATCAGGATCTTTGGGCGCACATTTCCGACACGAGCAATGCGACATCAAAAGGTTACTGGAAACTGACTCTGACCAACTCAGAGTGGGTAGGGGAAGGGGAGGTAATTTTGGTGATCGACAGTCGCTCATTCCCATCGATAGCGATTCATTGGAACTACAGCGTTGATCAAATCAAATTTGATGCTCGACGAGGAAGAGTGAAGAACGGAACGCTTAGCTTATATCTTGTCGACGATGAGCAGCAAATGCTGCGAGTAAAGAGCTCATTTTCTAATAATCGAGTGATGATTTGTGGTGTTGGGGAAGCGCGGTTTGGTTATTCAGTCTGTTAAGCGCCGTTCTCAAACCGGCTTATCTATGCTTGAGGTCTTGGTTGGCTCCTTGATAGGCCTGATAACTCTGGCAGTTATAGGGGCGGTATTTGTTGGAGGATTAAGGCTGGCAGAACACAACAGTAAGCGTTTACTACTAATACAAAGCCTGTCGATAGCTATGGAACAAATTAAGCGGGATGTCCGGCGAGCTGGATTTAACGATGGACAAGGGGTTGCAGCTAAGCTTTCCGGTAGCCTGGATACGATTTATGTCGATAAGGAAAACAGGCAACTGGGTTATGTTTATCGCCTGCTCTCTTCAGCTCAAGGGACATATCGTAACGTTGTGTTTAAGCATCACACCTCATCGAACTCCTCAATAGGAAATCAGCTCAAGGTGTGTGAGAAATACTCATCAACACCTTTATCTATAACTAGCGCCGCACTGTCAGGTTGGGAAGGCAATTGTTACAACCTGTTCGATCCAAACCAAATATCGGTCACGAGTTTCGAGGTTTCGAGTGAAGTCGTCAGCGATGACCAGCATATATCGGTGGGTATCGTTGGCCACCTGTTACGAGAGCCAGCAGTGAGTCACAGTGCTGAGATTCGGGTGGCTGGGAGAAACTAGCTATGAACCTAATTAGGGGGCGGGGTGCTTTAACACTTGTGATGAGTTCCATTTTATTAGCGGGAGTGCTAGTGGTTTCGCTCGGGCTGTTCAGAAACCTATTTTTCCACATTAAGCTGGCACAAAATCATACTCGCTCAAGTCAGACCTATTGGTTGTTGGAAGGCGGGGTTGAGTGTGCATATGCTCGACTAGAGCAGCAAGCTGATGTTCTTGACTTGCTATCATCAGATACGAGTTTGACGACGTTTAATTATTGTAAGCAGCAAATGACTCTGGAGCGGTTAAGCGTCGCCCCTCTGGGTAACAGCCTTTTTGCCATTAGAGCGTCTAAAGGCAGCTATGCCCTTAATAAGCGTTTTTACTACGGTGCACAAACTGGTATTACCTGGCTAGCCGGAGGGTGGGATATTGAATAGGTATCTTGGTTTTAGTCTTATCGAGGTGATGGTGGCTCTGTTTATTACTGCGGTCGCATCATTTGCGCTAGTCCAACTTCAGGTTTACGTACAACAGAGATTTGAGTTTGCCATCAAGGGTGCAAAGGCACTGAATCTGGCTGAACAAAAATTAGAATGGCTACGCAGCTCACCAGAGCTCTCATCAGAATTTCCACCTTCAGAGTCATCGTTACCTGTTAGTGATTCAGTTGTTGTGGATGATTCATCTTTTGTGGTGAGGTTGCAGTTGGAAAATGATTCGGTAGTAGCAAAGCTTTACCGGGTTAATGTTGAAGTAGAGTGGCTGGATCGACTCGGCGAACCCCACTCTGTTAGGTTAACAACCATGCTTTCTACGTATAGTGAATCTATAGGTGATTAGTTTAATATTGATGGCGTCGCGAGTTTTACTATGTAAAAGCAAGATTTATGTTTTATGTTTTGGTTTCAAAATTGTTTCATATCATGGGGTGATTGTGTGTTGTCTTTGTTGCACGCTGATGGCGTTTTTGCAAAATATGTCTCCAATTATGGAAAAAGCTATAGAATCTTGTGCTTTTATTAAGGCTATTTTATAGAATGAACGGTGAATCATAGGCTGACAAAAAAACAACAAGAAGCCTTAGGCAACAACATCACATATGGAGTTACCATGAGTAACCAAGCAGTAAATCAGGCACCATCCTCGAAGCCGAGTGGGATGGATCGCTTCTTAAACTTTATCGAACGCGCAGGTAACAAGATCCCAGATCCTGCAATTTTGTTTTTCTGGGCACTGGTTATTACCTGGGCTGCGTCAGCGTTGCTCTCCAACGTTACGTTTGACCTTATTAACCCACGTTCGGGTGAAGCGCTTGCAATCAATAACCTTTTGACTGGCGAATCTTTAGCAAGCTTCCTCGCGAACATGGTGACAACTTTCACTGGTTTTGCTCCACTAGGCATCGTACTAGTAGCAATGCTAGGTGTTGGTGTCGCTGACTCTTCTGGCTTTATTACTACTGGCCTTAAGAAGATGCTTAACTTCACTCCAGCTAAGCTTCTTACTCCAATGCTTATTCTGGTTGCGATCGTTTCGCATACTGCAGCAGATGCGGGCTACGTTCTTGTTATTCCACTAGGTGGTATCATCTTCCACGCAGCTGGTCGTCACCCACTAGCGGGTATCGCAGCAGCGTTTGCGGGTGTATCAGGTGGTTTCTCTGCAAACTTTATCCCTTCAGGTATCGACCCTCTACTAGCTGGCTTCACTCAAACAGCTGCACAGGTTCTTGACCCAGAGTACGTAGTTAACCCACTAGCAAACATCTTCTTCACTGGTCTATCTTCAGTGATCATTGTTGCTATCGGTTGGTACGTAACTGAGAAAATCATCGAACCTCGTCTGGCAAAAACGCCTATCGATGAAGATGCAGAAAAAGCACCGGATCTGGGTTCTTTCACTGAGCTAGAATCAAAAGCGTTCCGCTACGCTGGTTGGGCTATGATGGCAGGTATTGCTGTTCTAATTGCGGCAATTATTCCTGAAAACTCAGCACTACGTTCTCCTCAAGGTGAAATTACAGCGTTCTCTGCACCGCTAATGAAGTCGATCGTTCCATTGATCTTCATTCTGTTCATCATTCCAGGTTACGTATACGGTAAAGTTTCTGGCACGTTCAAGACAAGTAACGACATCATCAAAGCGATGGCGGATACTATGTCTACTATGGGCGCGTACATTGTAATGTCGTTCTTCTGTGCTCAGTTCCTATCTGCGTTTGCTCAGTCAAACATTGGTACTATGCTGGCTCTATACGGTGCTCAGGGCCTGAAAGCGATGAACCTACCAGGTGAAGCAACGATCATTGGTATGATTCTTCTGACTGCGTCAGTGAACCTGCTAATCGGTTCAGCATCTGCGAAGTGGGCTCTGATTGGTCCAATTCTGGTTCCAATGCTAATGGCTGTTGGTATCTCTCCTGAGCTATCTCAGGCAGCTTACCGTGTAGGTGACTCTGTATCGAACATCATTTCACCTCTGATGGTATTCTTCCCACTAGTTGTGGTTTACTGTCAGCGCTACGTGAAGTCGACAGGTATCGGTACTCTAGCATCACTAATGATGCCATTCTCGATCGCAATGCTGATTGGTTGGTCTATCTTCCTGGTTGCTTACTGGATGCTAGGCATTCCACTAGGTATCCAAGCACCATACACCTACACGATGTAAAGACCGTCGTATTTGGTGCTGCAGCAGTTGTTAGCTGCGCAACACTAACTATTAGGTATTCGATATTGAAAGCGCTGGTCGAGAGACTGGCGCTTTTTTGATCGTTGGAGAACACGGCGTTTCGAGATCGGGCTTCGCCCTGTGAGATGTTAGAACGCTTCGCTACTCGCGCTCCCTTCCCCTCTCGCCTGGTTACAGGTAAAATCACAAACCCACAGCACTTTGCTAGACTTTGGAGCCCTCTGTGTCTGAATCCCAATTTACCCCTCAAGATGAACTGTTTATGCGTCGTGCAATGGAGCTTGCTCAGCATGCAGAAGAGCAAGGCGAAGTGCCGGTTGGTGCCGTATTGGTCAAAGACGGTGAAATCATTGCTGAAGGGTGGAATGAATCGATTGGCAGCCACGATGCCACTGCCCATGCAGAGATGCAGACGATTCGTAAAGCAGGTCTGGCACTAGAAAACTACCGGCTACTTGATACGACGCTGTATGTAACGTTAGAGCCTTGCCCAATGTGTGCAGGCGCGTTGTTACACAGCCGTGTTAAGCGCATTGTTTTTGGTGCCCCAGATCTTAAGGCGGGTGCCGCAGGGACGGTGCTCAATCTGTTTGAGCATCAGGCAGCGTACCACTATGCAGATGTTGAGCAGGGATTACTTGAGGACGAGTGTCGGGTACAACTGCAATCTTTCTTTAAACGTCGACGTAAAGAGAAGAAGAAAGAGCGCAAAGCAACACGTTTTACACGTATGCATGAAGCTAAGAAAGGGCAGAGTAAGGAGCAGTGAGGGTTTTTAAGCAAACATCTTACGCTTAAGATGTTTGCTGTAGATGGCTATGCAGCGCAGATTAGCTGCATGAACGCACGGTGACGTGCAATGACTTTTTTCTTGTTGTTGCTAAGCATACGCTTACGACGATTTGCAGTAACTGTCTTGTTAAGGCGTTTCGACTGCATTCTACGTTTAAGCATAAAACAACCTCCTATTATGGTTTAAGTTGAATCAACTGCGCTACTACTGTAAAGCATTTGATTTTCTGACGATAGACGTCTTATACCCCGCAATTGTTACAATTTTAAGAAACTTCGCAAGTGATCTTGAACACGATATTATCTATCGGTAGAGGGATAAGAGTTAGCTGCGCAGTTTTTGAACAAAACTACGCAGCTGGAAGTGGATTAGTTGTCTGAGTTAGGCTCTGTCTGCGGTTGTGACTCAAGCTGTTCTGGTTGTTCCTCTGAGCTTGGGCTCGCTTCCGGTTCTGCTATTTCAGGCAACTGAATAACCACCAAGTCATCAACACTGACATCGTTGTTTTCGACGGTCTGTTGCTCGACATGGCCGATAATACTCTGGTAGTAGCGGCGAATATTTTCAACGTAATTGCGAGCCTCATCTCCACGGGCAAAGCCGTAACGAGTCTGACTGTAGTATTTCTTCTGACGCAAGAGCGGCAGACGATCTTTTACGTCTGACCACGCATCTGGGTTACCACCTTGCTTCTTGGTCAGGCGACGAGCATCCATCATATGACCATAGCCGACGTTATATGACGCCAGAGCAAACCAAATCTTTTCGTGTTCATCGATAGAGTCTGGAATGCGTGACACCATGCGGCGCAGGTACTCAACTCCACCACGGACTGACTGCTCAGGATCAAGGCGGTTAGTTACCCCAACACTTTTCGCTGTCGGTAGGGTAAGCATCATCATGCCGCGCACACCTGTAGGTGATTTGGCTTTTGGATTCCAGTGGGACTCCTGATAAGCCAGTGCCGCCACCAGACGCCAGTCGAACTCATCAGAATATTTTTTAAATAGCGGTGACCATTTAGGCAGCTTTGAATCCAGCGCACGGATAAACGCGCGCGTGTCGACGTAGTCGAAGCTACCAATATGACCTATGTATTTCTCTTCAAGTGAAGCCAGATGACTTGACTGTTTTACCGCACCAAAGAACTCAATTAACAGCGCATAAAGGCTCTCATCTTGCGAGCGACGTAAGAACCAGGAAATGGGTTGGTCTTCGGTTAGCTCAAAGGCTAGCGCGATATCAGGGTAGATACGTTGGGATAGTGAAATCTCCACCGAGTCCGCGACGGTATAGCGCAGTTCACCTGCAGAGACTTGTTTCAACAGATCGTTAACGTCGGCATTCGCATCGATATCGTAAGAGAATTCAGGTTGTTTGGCCTGAATCGAAGACAAAGTACGGTTAAAGTGAGAGTCGCTAACGATTTTAAGTACGTCTTCACCACCATTTTCTTCGATGAGTTCGGCTTGTTTTTTTAACAGTTGTTCGAGGTTTCTCGGACGCCAACTGCCTTTCTTATATACGACCTGCTGACTGACGTAATAGTACGCAGGGCCTGGACGAAATAGCTTAAGACGTTCCGGAGACTGACTCAGTCCCGCAGCAATGATATCGATCTCACCGTTTTCCAATGCAGGGTAAAGGCTCGAAATACGATAAGCCGGTTTCATCTCAAGCTGGACACCGAGCTCATTAGCGAACTCTCGTGCTAACTCGTAATCAAGTCCCGCAGGGCCATCTGGGCCGATATAGTAAGAGAGCTGGTTGTTCAGAGTGCCGACACGTAGAACGCCGCGCTCTTTAATCAGGTCCAACTCACTCTTTGGTTCGGATTCAATTTGGCAACCAGACAGCACTAACGCACTGAACAACAATACGCTGAGTGACTTAATTTGGTTTAAGTAATGCTTTTTCATTAACGACAATCTCATACATCCAGTAGGGCATTTATATCAAAGTGTCATGACAAGGCAAGATAATCAGTCAGGCTTCGGGATAACTGTTCTCGATATTGGGAATTCTGGTGTATCTCTAATTTGACAAAAAAAATGACGCAAACGGTTGCTTTTGGTGTTACATCACAAAAACAATTGCTATATAATGCGCTCGCAACACAGAGGTGGAATCGGCATAAGTTCGAAGTAAAACAGTCTAACCCACTGAATTTATTCCAATATCACCTCAGGTCATTAGACCTTAACCAATTGCATAAGAGACCTAAGCACATGAGAATTTTTCGTGGCTCCCCAGCTCTATCTGAATTTCGTGTTAACAAGCTTCTAGAGCTTTGTCGTGAACTAAGTCTGCCAGTAACTGGCATCTACGCAGAGTTCGCTCATTTTGCTGAACTATCAGCTGATCTTGACGCGTCTGAAGTTGAGAAACTAGAAAAACTACTGACTTACGGTCCAACAATTGAAGAGCATGCGCCTGAAGGTCTGCTTCTACTTGCGACTCCTCGTCCGGGCACTATCTCTCCTTGGTCTTCTAAGTCTACAGATATCGCTAATAATTGTGGTCTGGATAAAGTTGTCCGTCTAGAGCGCGGTACCGCTTACTACATCGAAACGTCAAGCGAGCTTTCAGAACTTCAACTGGTTGAGCTAAAAGCTGTCCTGCACGACCGTATGATGGAAGTGATCTTTACGGATTTCGACTCTGCTCAGGCACTATTCCAGGTTGCAGAGCCTGCACCAGTTGCGGATGTTGATCTACTCACAGGTGGTCGTGCTGCGCTTGAAAACGCAAACGTTACCCTTGGTCTGGCACTGGCTGATGATGAAATCGAATACCTTTACGATGCGTTCGTCAACAAACTAGACCGCAACCCAACAGACATCGAACTTATGATGTTTGCTCAGGCGAACTCAGAGCATTGTCGCCACAAGATCTTTAACGCAGACTGGACTATCGACGGCGTGAAGCAAGAGAAGTCTCTGTTCAAGATGATCAAAAACACGTTTGAAGTGACTCCAGATAACGTGCTGTCTGCCTACAAAGATAATGCAGCGGTCATGGTTGGTTCTGATGTTGGTCGTTTCTTCCCTAACCCAGAGACTCGCCAATACGGTTACAGCCACGAGAAAGCGCATATCCTTATGAAGGTGGAAACGCACAACCACCCAACGGCTATCTCTCCATGGCCGGGCGCTTCTACTGGTTCTGGCGGCGAAATCCGTGATGAAGGCGCAACAGGTATTGGTGGTAAGCCAAAAGCGGGTCTGGTTGGTTTTACAACGTCTAACTTACGTATTCCTGGCTTTGAACAGCCTTGGGAAACAGATTTCGGTAAGCCGGGTCGTATTGTTAATGCGCTAGATATCATGCTGGAAGGTCCACTAGGTGGCGCTGCATTCAACAACGAATTTGGTCGTCCAAACCTACTTGGTTACTTCCGTACTTACGAAGAGAAAGTCAACTCTCACGCTGGTGAAGAGATCCGTGGTTACCACAAACCAATCATGATTGCTGGTGGTATGGGTAACATCCGCGAAGAGCACGTGCAGAAGAAAGAGATCCCGGTAGGCGCAAGCCTGATCGTTCTTGGTGGCCCTGCAATGAACATCGGTCTTGGTGGCGGTGCGGCTTCATCTATGGCGTCAGGTCAGTCTGCTGAAGATTTGGATTTCGCTTCAGTGCAGCGTGAAAACCCAGAGATGGAGCGTCGTTGTCAGGAAGTGATTGACCGTTGTTGGCAGCTTGGTGATGCTAACCCAATTGCATTTATCCACGATGTGGGCGCTGGTGGTATCTCTAACGCACTTCCAGAGCTTGTTGATGATGGTGAACGTGGCGGTATCTTCCAACTGCGTGACGTACCAAATGACGAACCGGGTATGAGCCCACTAGAAATCTGGTGTAATGAATCGCAAGAGCGTTACGTTCTGGCTGTAGCACCGGAGAACATGGACGCATTTGATGCAATCTGTAAGCGTGAACGTGCACCATATGCAGTGGTAGGTGTTGCCACAGAAGAGCGTGACCTGAAACTAGAAGATTCACACTTCGACAACACACCAATTGATATGCCAATGGATGTACTTTTAGGTAAAACGCCTAAGATGCACCGCGATGCGCAGACACTAAAAGCCAACAACCCAGCGGTTAACCGTGATGGTATCGAGCTGAACGAAGCGGTAGACCGTGTACTGCGTCTGCCAACAGTGGCTGAGAAAACTTTCCTTATCACTATTGGCGACCGCACGGTAACGGGCCTTGTTGCACGTGACCAGATGGTAGGTCCTTGGCAGGTGCCTGTCGCGAACTGTGCGGTAACAGCTGCAAGCTACGATACGTACCACGGTGAAGCAATGTCGATGGGTGAGCGTACTCCGGTTGCTCTACTAGACTTTGGTGCCTCTGCCCGTTTGGCAGTAGGTGAAGCGATCACTAACATCGCAGCGACAAACATCGGTGATATCAAGCACATCAAACTGTCGGCAAACTGGATGTCTCCGGCGGGTCACCCGGGCGAAGATGCTGGTCTTTATGAAGCGGTGAAAGCGGTAGGTGAAGAACTTTGTCCGGCACTTGGCCTGACTATCCCGGTTGGTAAAGACTCTATGTCGATGAAGACTAAGTGGGAAGATAATGGCGAGCAGAAAGAAGTCACTTCGCCACTGTCTCTAATCATCACAGCCTTTGCTCGTGTCGAAGATGTTCGTAAGACAATCACTCCTCAGCTTCGTACCGATAAGGGCGATACTAGCCTGGTTGTTATCGACCTTGGTAATGGCAAGAATCGTCTGGGCGCAACAGCACTAGCACAGGTTTATAAGCAGCTAGGTGATAAGCCAGCTGATGTCGATAACGCAGAGCAGCTAAAAGGCTTCTACCAGGGTATTCAGGCGCTAGTCGCGAAAGATCAGGTAGTGGCATACCACGATAAGGGTGATGGCGGTCTGTTTGTTACTCTGGCTGAGATGGCATTTGCTGGACACTGTGGCGTGAAAGCTGACATTGCTGCGCTGGGCGAAGATACACTGGCTGCGCTATTCAACGAAGAGTTAGGTGCGGTTATTCAGGTTAAGAACGACGATCTGGACGCAGTGCTTTCTACGCTGGCAGCAAATGGGCTTGAAGCATGCTCACACGTCATTGGTTCAGTGGAAGCATCTGATGAGTTAGTTATCAAGTCTGGTGACACCGTAGTTATTGAGCGTAACCGTACTGAACTACGTACCATCTGGGCAGAGACTACGCATAAGATGCAGGGTCTACGTGATAACCCGGCATGTGCTGACCAGGAGTTCGCGGCTAAGAAAGATAACTCGGACCCGGGTCTGAACGTTAAACTAAGCTACGACGTTAATGAAGATATTGCAGCGCCATATATTGCGACAGGTGCTAAGCCTAAGATGGCAATCCTACGTGAACAGGGCGTTAACTCTCATGTTGAAATGGCCGCTGCGTTCGACCGTGCTGGTTTCGAAGCAACAGATATCCACATGAGCGATATTCTGACAGGTCAGGCTGTTCTGGAAGAGTACCAAGGTCTGGTTGCGTGTGGCGGTTTCTCTTACGGTGATGTACTAGGCGCTGGTGAAGGCTGGGCTAAGTCTATCCTGTTCAATGAGCAGGCGCGTAACCAGTTTGAAGGTTTCTTTAAACGTGAAGATACTTTCTCTCTTGGTGTGTGTAACGGTTGTCAGATGCTGTCTAACCTGAAAGAGTTAATTCCGGGTGCAGAGTTCTGGCCACGTTTTGTTCGTAACGAATCAGAGCGTTTTGAAGCCCGTTTCAGTCTGGTTGAAGTACAGAAGTCTGACTCTGTATTCTTCGACGGTATGGAAGGTTCTCGTATGCCAATCGCAGTGTCACACGGTGAAGGTCGCGTAGAAGTTCGCGATGCTGACCATCTGGCAGCGATTGAAGCATCAGGTACGGTAGCAGTTCGTTACGTGGACAACCACGGTAACCCAACGCAGCAATACCCGAATAACCCGAATGGTTCACCGAACGCAATCACAGGTCTGACGACGACTGACGGCCGTGTAACCATCATGATGCCTCACCCAGAGCGTGTATTCCGCACCGTTGCTAACTCTTGGGCTCCAGAAGGTTGGGGTGAGAATGGCGCTTGGATGCGTATGTTCCAGAATGCACGTAAGAACGTAGGTTAATCGCAGCAGCGAAACGAGTTTTTAAAGCATATTGAAAAGCGCTGGTTGAGAGACCAGCGCTTTTTTTTAGGTGCAGTTATAGAGAGCGCTTCGCTTCGAGAACGGACTTCGTCCTTTGAGAGGTTGGGGTTGGTAGAATCGTGATAGAACCTTTGATGTAAAGGTGTTGACAGAACTTGTTTCCGCGAAGAGATAATA
>NZ_AEVS01000042.1 GCF_000189255.1 Vibrio brasiliensis LMG 20546
ATTTTCGGTGTATGCCACGGTAACTGTCGTTGCCGTGTAATCAGACGCAGCTTCCGCTGTACCGTCAGCCAGGCTTAGCGTAATTGAAGTAGCAAGCTCACTTGCGTTGCTCAACGTCACATCGAAAGACGCTAATTCACCTTCTTTAACCGCACCGCCTGTGATTTCTGTGATGACTGGACGATCATCATTACCACCGTTTTCACCGCTGTCTTGAATCGTCGCCTGAGCGCTTTCTGATTGACCTAG
>NZ_AEVS01000041.1 GCF_000189255.1 Vibrio brasiliensis LMG 20546
TAACATTGTAATGGCAGGTCTACCTGGATTCGAACCAGGGAATGGCGGCATCAAAAGCCGCTGCCTTACCGCTTGGCGATAGACCTGCAGTGCTCTAATTAAAGAGACTTAAGAATGGTGCGGAAGGAGAGACTTGAACTCTCACACCTTGCGGCGCCAGAACCTAAATCTGGTGCGTCTACCAATTCCGCCACTTCCGCAACTTATTCTGTAGTCATCTCGATAATTGGTAAAATCAAGATAACGTTGTA
>NZ_AEVS01000040.1 GCF_000189255.1 Vibrio brasiliensis LMG 20546
TCGACAGCAATTGATGAAAACAAGCTTCTGGCGCAACACCAGGTGTTGGTTAAGCGTATAGTCAATCAGCTACGAGCTCACGCCACATCTCACTGCAGCATCGAAGATATGCAGCAAATCGGTTTAATAGGTCTGCTGGAGGCAGGCCGTCGATATGGCAATATCGATGACCCTAACTTCCCTGCCTTTGCTGTGTGTCGTATTCGCGGTGCAATTCTTGATGAATTGCGCCGTCTCGACTGGCGTTCACGCAAGACACGTCAACAAGCCCATGAGCTTAATGACGTGACTCGCGATCTGATGCGAAAACTTGGTCGCCAGCCCAGCGACGCGGAAATCATCAAAGCTTTAGGTACTGATGAACAGGACTATCTGGCGCGGCAAAATGCTTCACTGGCTGGTGAAATGCAAAGCCTGGACCAGCTAATCGAGAGTGGCGTTGAAAGCCATATTGATGCCAGTTACGACGGTATGGCTCACGAGCAGACCCGTCGTAGCCTCCAGGCTGCGCTAGACAAAATGCCACAACGGGAACAACTACTGTTAACCCTGTTTTATCAACACGAACTCAACCTTCACGAAATCGCCTTAGTTCTGAACCTGACGCCACCAAGGATCTGTCAGCTTCACAAACAAGCGTTAAAACAACTCAACCAATTTCTGTCCTGCTAGGAGTCACAAATGCAAAAATTCTTTGGAGCCATCACCGTCTTGTTGTGTGTCTTTGGCGGATATGTCTGGGCAGGAGGTAACCTCGGCGCCATCTGGCAACCTGCTGAGTACATGATCATCATAGGTGCAGCCGCGGGGTCTCTGATCATCGGTAACCCACCCCAGGTTCTTAAGGAGATGCGCCGCCAGATTGGGCTGACCATCTCTGGTCCAAAAGAGGAACGCGAATACTGTATGGAGCTCATGGCTCTGATGCAAGTGCTGCTTGAAACCGTACGCAGTGGTGGTTTCAAATCTCTCGACAAACACATAGAGAACCCGGAACAGAGCCCTATTTTCAGCCGTTACCCTCTGGTAGCAAAAGATTATCGCCTGGTTTCTTTCATTACCGACAATCTGCGTTTAATGGCGATGGGACAAATGTCGCCTCATGAATTAGAGGGACTGCTAGAACAAGAAATTGATGCTATTCAGACTGACCTATTGCTGCCGTCCCGTTCAATGCAACGTACCGCTGAAGCCCTACCCGGCTTTGGTATTTTGGCGGCAGTGGGCGGAATTATCATCACGATGCAAGCAATAGACGGCTCAATCGCGTTAATTGGCTACCATGTTGCAGCAGCCCTTGTCGGAACTTTCGTCGGTATCTTTGGTTGTTATTGCTGTTTAGATCCACTCAGCAACGCGATGGCACAAAGAGTCAAAAGGGATATGACCGCATTCGAATGTGTCAGAGCAACCCTGGTGGCGTACGTGGCGAAAAAACCAACACTACTGGCGATTGATGCCGGCCGTAAACATATTCAGCTCGATATCAAGCCCACTTTTAACCAGATGGAGAAGTGGTTAGCTGAGCAGGAGGGATAATGCAAAGACAAGAACAGGTGGTGTTCAAACGGAGTAAGAAACACGACCATGAGCCGCACCATGGCGGCGCGTGGAAAGTGGCCTTTGCCGACTTTATGATTGCGCTAATGGCACTGTTTTTAGTGTTATGGGTCATGCAAGTGGTTGATAAAGAAGAGCGTAAGGCGATCGTTGCTCACCTGCACAGTTCAAGCGTGTTTGATAAAAGCTACGGCAATCCTTTTGATACATCGCAGAGTATTTCTCCGATTGATCTCGCGTCTGATTCCTCAGTACCAAGCCGTCATGATTCAACCCATACGGTTAACTCATTTTTCGATGGCGATGGTGATGGTCCGGAAACTGACTCCTTGATTCCGGGGACATTTGATACTCAGGAGAGACTGGCTGCGCTAGCCAAGGTCATTGAAGAGGCTGTTCGTCAGAGTAGCGCTCAGGGCAACGTCAACGTCACCGTGACACCGCAAGGCTTGCGTGTCGTGCTGCAAGACGACTACAAGCAGCATATGTTTAGTCGTGGTGGTGCGGAACTAACACCTTTTTTCGAGGATCTGCTGCTTGCTCTGGCCCCCGTGTTCAAACGTGTGGTTAATCCTATCATTATTAGCGGTCATACCGATTCGACCCAGTTTAAGCATCGTTTTAAACAAGCTTCTAACTGGGAACTGTCAGCATCACGAGCTAATGTCGCACGGGTAACGTTAGTTTCTGGGGGAATGCCTGATGAGCGAGTATTACAAGTGACGGGGATGTCCGATCGCGCTCTGCTCAATAATGATGATCCTGAATCGAGTGAGAACCGTCGCATAGAGCTGTTTGTCCTCACGACTCCTGCAGCTCAGGTACTGCAGACCCTGTTTGGTGAACAGAACAACGGTGAACTACAGAAAGCTCGCGAGAAAGCGCGTTTTAACCAGCCTGTAATCCGACAGGAGCTGATTCACCACAACTCAGAAGTTGCTAACCAGTCAGCGCAACTCCAAGACCTTTAACACTGTGCCAGACGGCTGGCTGACCCTAGTAGCCTCTGGCCAAGCAGATTAAATAGATACTCATGCCTCAACATTCAGTCAAAAAAGCTAAAAAAGACGGTTTAAAGAAAGCCTTCTTATGGCTCATTATCATCGACTATATGTTGCTCACGCTGTTTCTGAGTCAGTTGTATAACATGACTCTCGATGCGGGAACGGGCATCAGCACACTCTTGCTGCTCTACAATGTGCTACTGACCTTTCTCTGTTTTCAGAGAACCAGTAACCAGGAAGCCCACATTATTTACCCGACCCTATCGGCAACCTTGCTGGCCTTTGTCTGTTTTCTCTATTACTTTTTTCTTATCTAGGAAGTTGGTATCCACTGCTCCGGCCGCCGCCTGATGTAATCACATCATGATTAGATTAACCGTGTTATTCAAATGCAGACACATTATAGGGGCAATGGGTTGACACAATTGATACATTACAAGCCCCCTATATTCATATAGAAGCTAAGTCTGTTAGTGTACAAACCTTCGTATAGATCATAAGTATCAAGAGAGAAATCATACTCGACTGACTCTGTAGGGCTTGTTATCACAATACTATCTCGTAAAAATAAGCCAGACTTCAACAATTCAACCAAAGAAACAGCAATATCGTTATTAACTTTTAGATTGTGCTTATTTTTAATTTGATCAAATATATTTAAAAAGTTATTAACTTTATCAATATAGTTTCTACCATTGAAATAATAATCTATCTGAACATTCGTCATAAGACATGTTTTCTGTTCTATAATTGCCATCCCCCCTGTATCATAAATAATAAACTGCCTTACAGTAGGCTCTTTGCTATCTTTATCAACAGAAAACAGCTCTTTCACTAGAAAGTCTGACTTAATATCGATAAAAGGTTCACTACAAGTAGATTTAGCACTTGAATAAAACGAAGTAAGTAAAAGTAATGCTACCCAAAAGAATTTCATTGAGAGCTCCTATATATCAACTTCTATGTGCCAGCATCTATTAGATTTATTTGTCTCATCAATAAACCTCAGTTTCCCTTCATGTTTCATAATTCTAAACTGATTAGAAATCTTATCAATTAGTGATTTGTCGTGATTATTTAAATTCAACATCGAGTTTACTCCCAAATCAATAATATTAACCTTTTCGTATTCATCGAAAGTTGTGCAGTGTTTAGACACTTTTTCTCCTTTTCTCAAAAGGCTTTCAATTTTTTTTGCCATGAGATCAATAACATTCGTTGCATTGTGATTTTCTTTATAAACTGTAAGCACTTTGTCACCCGCTCGTCCATAGAGTCTGAATTGGCTTTCTAAATCTTGCTTAGCGTTTCGATACATTACCCTAGCCTGTTCGTCAGGTGTTCTTAAAGTACTTGTAATGACCGCATGCTTTGCTCCTGCCCTTGAAAATGCCAGCCTAATGATTTCAATAGACTTCTGGCTTACTACTCTCTTATCGGCGGGTAAATCTTCTTTATATGTCACAACAACAGAATCAATCGATCTTTGGTATTCCCAACCTTCAACCAACGCTTCATCTAAACCCAATAACGTTCCTTGTCCAACGATTCCGTCAATGGTGCCTACTTGGTATGCCAGATGGGTATTGTTTGTCTCTTGGTACTCTTTCTGGAACTGTTCGACTTGTCGTTTTGTTGTTGGACCGAAATCTCCATCAGCGCCTGCATTACCAAAATCAAAGCCCAGTTTTATCAAAGCTTGCTGAATATATTCAACCTCTTGCCCGCGTGCGCCACTTTTATATGAATGAGATTCACGATTAGCAAGTTTGTCCAGAGTCAGAGATTGTTTGAGGAGCGGAGACTTTAACCTCAGTGCTTTAACAACTTCAGGTTTAGATTTCAGTTCCTGAGCACCTTGCCGACTGGCTGGTGAAGACGGTGGCGCAGCTGAACCCTCTTCTGCTAAGGCGTTCACCATACTCTGATAAGTAGCATCCATCTCTTGCGTACTCGCATGAGGTTTAAACCCGTGAATCTGGCCATCAACTTTAGAAAATCTCATCGCACTGGCGGATGCAATCAGGGTATTGGAGCCTTCAGGGCAACCACACATGACTAAGTCGCCGTCTAGCGCCGCCTGAACGTTATCGATAAAAACATCCCATCTTTCGATCGGGACAATTTTTCCCCAGCCCTTTTCGCATATAGGACATGTTGCGATCATCTCTATCTGGGTGGCTCCCTCGCCGACAAGCATAACGTTGCCAAGCCCTTGAGTAACAACACCTCCGGTCGTGGTGCTGTCTCCTTTATGAATTAAACCTCGTCCACCTACTTGTGCTGACATAAACGCCTCTCTTAAGCAAAGAGCCATAATTTATACAGAACGACACTATGCAACCTAAGTCACACAATTAAGGTGATTAATATAGGAACTAAACGGGCTGGAAATGTATCAATTGGGAAATAGATCCTGGAAAGGCGTTTTTTCTTAATTGAGAAAGGAGGTATGCCTGATTCGTCATGATTAACTCTTCACACATACCAAGTATCAGGTAAGTACTAACTGCGCAACAATGCGACCACAGAATGGCGCTTTACGTTGGCCTGAGCATTGAGGGCTGAAAAGGCATTGGAAAAAGTTGCCTCGCTCGAGGTGAATTGCTCCAGCTTACTGTTTACCTGGTCTGGACTAAGCACGTTTGACTGACGTGAAATTTGCGCCATTTGTGCACTAAGCTCTGAACCTATGCTTTTGCTCTCACTCAGTCCAACTTGAACCTGACGCAGATACTGATTCACTTTAACAATGGTCTGCTTAATGCCATCGCGCGACGCGAGGTCAAAATTCAATTCAGCGATCCCTTCAGGCTCCGGCTTTATCGTCATCATATTTGACTGTCCGGCAGGAAAGCGGTGCCCCTGCCCTGTCACCATAACTTTACTCTGCATCTGCTGAAACTGCTTCTCAGAAGATTCAAATAGTACGGTGCCATCATCACTCAGCGACGCTCGAAGACCTAGCGGCACCAGACTGCGATCTAACATTTTCACTGTCTGTTTCCCGTCTGAGCGACCGTCGAACTGAATCATCACTGATTTGCCATTAGGGAAATCTAGCCGGATCTGTTCCGCTTTATCACTTAAGCGATGAACATTAAGCCCGGGTATAGAAAAACGGCGCATATCGGCTCGGTCTAAGTTGAGCTTCAATTGGTTATCAATAACTTTACTGCCTTCAAACCGCGCTGCATCGAGGATTTGTTCGATATTGTCTTTGGCGCGAACCAGACCTTGTTGCAAGTCAGTGTTATTTGATGCACCAGCATTCATTGCCTGAGTCAGGCCCTTCTTGATTGCCGTAAGCTCACCACCGATGGCGTGAAGCGACTTGTAAGCGATCTGAACTGAAGTTGCGTTCCGTTGCCCTTGAGTAAGCAAAACACCAGACACCGAAAACGATGCTGGTGCCTGTGGTTGGGCCGTAACTGAGCGAGGTATAGTCTGACTTGCTGACTCCGATGAAGAGCGAGGCGGTGATATTGGTGCCTGCTCCGAGTTTGTCAGTCGAACATTATGAGGACGAACCTCAACGGTACTCATTACCATAGCGAAATTCCTGTCAGCTAGATTCGATTAAACAGACTCAAATCATTGATTTTCATGTAGCTGGCCTGAGTCGCCTGGAGCGCTGCCATATAATTACTTAAGCGCACTGAAGCCTCACCATAATCAAGTGCGGACAGGTCACTGGTCACTTTATCAACAAACAGTTTATTCTCACCGTGAGCGCTATCCATCAGATCAAGGTTGTTATGACGACCACCTAGCTCAGTCAGAGCACTCAGGACATTACCTGAAGTTGACTCAATAGCGTTTAAACTGGACTCTACCGTAGTACGAAATGCTGCAGTGGGTGCTTTAAACTCAGCAATCAAGTCATCTAGCTGATTAAGAACATTGTTACCACCCAGATCGAGAATCTCTTCGGCGGTCATGTTTGCTTCCATGCTAACGCCTTTAGCTACGGTTACCACACGTTTGTCATTATTACCTTCGATAACATAACTGCCACTGGCGTTAGATAGTGCTGCAGTGTCGGTTTTGGTGCCTGAAAATAGATAACGCCCCTCTTCATCCTGAGCGTTGAACGAAGAAACAATTGAAGAGCGCAAGCTCTCCAGTTCCGTGATGATGCCTACACGGTCATCGTCGGTCAAAGTACCGTTTGCGCCCCACAGAACGAGATCATTGATGCTTTTCAGGCTTTCATTTACTGAGTCTAAGTGGACTTCCTGACTCGATAACGCTGTCTTGACGTTAGCGATGTTAGATTGATACTGATTGATTGCCGACCCTTCACGATCAAGGTTCAACAACTGGATAGAGGCCATAGGATCATCAGATAACTTAGTTAAGCGATCGCTGGTTGCCATCTGTTGCATCACTTGCCCCAGGCCTGCGTTATTCAGTTGCAGGCTTTGCAGCATCATTTGGCTAAATTGAGTATCACTAATTCGCATAAATGTTCCCTATCTCTAAAATAGCTTGAGTACAGAATCAAACAGCTGATTGGCTGTACTGATCACTTTCATATTGGCGTTGTGCGCATTGGCAAAGGTCATCAGGTTAGCCGCTTCTTCGTCGCTGTTCACAGCACTAACATTGTCACGCGCCGCAATCGCCTGCTGATTAATCGCTAACTTGGCTTGGTAATCTGCATCGGCCTGACGCGCTTTAATTGCGGTTTCACCCACCATAGCGGTAAAGGCATCATTGAGGCTCAGCGAACCAAAACCTGTTACCGTAACCGCTTTGTTACTGATGGCGATAAGTGCGTCTAAGGTATCAGCGTTGCCGGGGTTACCATCACCAGACAGGGCGAGCTCATCCGGATCAATACCTGTCACGGTAAGGCTTGAAGCAGGGTTGGCAGGATCGTAACTAAACAGCGCGCTGCCCGCATTACCATTAAGGTCGGTACCTGTTGCCAGTACATTGTTGAACTCATCAGCAAGCGCCTTCGCCATATCATTGATAGCAACCTGATAAGGCTTTAACACCTCTGTTTGGAAATCATTGATGGCGCCGATTTGTCCACCTGTTGAACCTGTAATCGCAAAGCTTTGGTTGCCAAATTCGACCTGCATATCAGCCAGATACGCATCACTAGGGTCTGGCACGGCTTTAAGCTGGCCAGCATCGCTCCCCATGACCAGAGGCTGACCTGACGCTAAGGTTACCTGAAGGCTACCATCAGCCTGTGCCGTGGTTTTTACTTCAACGACTTTGGACAGTTCGCCGATCAGGGCGTCACGTTCATCCATTAACTGCGCTGGATTGCCACCCGTTCCCTGCATCTCAACAATCTGTTTGTTCACGTCAGCAATGTTTGTCATCAGACTATTTGCATGGGACACCGCAGCACTGCGCTGATCACTCATGTCTTTGTGCTGGTTATGCAGCGACTCAGTCAAGGTATTAAAACGACGTGATAACGCCTCTGCTTCATTAATGATCTGTTGACGATAAGGAATCGACTCAGGCTTTACCGTCGCATCATTGAGGGCAGAAAATAGCGTATCCAGACCCGCCGACAAGCTGAAACCATCAGCGCCAAGTGTGTTCTCTAACTGGCTCATGTTGGTGGTATAGCGGGTCGCATAAGCAGAAAGGCTATTGGTCGACCAGGTTTGTTGGATCAGAAACTGGTCAGTGACACGGCGAATACTCGCCACTTCAACACCCATGCCAGCACTTAACTTGTCATATTTCCCTGCACCCACCGAGGTCATCATCGCCTGCTGGCGACTGTATCCCGGAGTGTTAATATTGGAGACGTTCTGCGCTGTCACATCCAGTGCGACGCGATTTGCATTAAGGCCCGATAAGGCAATATTAACCAAATTCATTTACAGCTCCATTTTTCGAATCAGAGGTTGAGCAAAGGCAGTAGTGACACCTGCTTCCCCCAACATTTGCCTAACAGAGGCGACCGTCTCTTGAGTGGAATGAAGTGGCTGGTCATTTTTTGCTAACTCGGCAGAGTCAACTTGAGACACTTGTTCCAACTCAGTCAGGTTTTCGTTAGCGGAAGCCTTAAGTGCTGCGGGGGAAAACGCCACTTCAGAGACAGATGGGCTAAGTTGTTTAACCAACATATCGGCAATACCAGAACTCTGCTTCTTGGCCATCTCAATAGCCAACTGCCCGTCGTACATATCGCGGAACATGCCATGTTGTTGGCTGGAAAAGGGGCTATCTTCATCTGCGAGCACATCACTGCTGCTGCGCATCTGACGTAATACCAACTGTAAAAACATCGCCTCAAACTGCCCCGCCACTGCTTGCAATGCCTGACCATCTTGCTGGTTGTTCTTAATCTTCATCAGCGCACTGTTATCGTGGTACAGCATCGTATTCATTTGCGCCTGTTCATTTACCGAATCAAATTTCATTACGACTCCTTAAATGACCACTAGCTCTGCGTTAAGCGCACCGGCTTCATGCAGTGCCTGAAGAATTGACATCAGGTCAGTAGGCGTTGCACCTAAGCTATTCACCGCGTTAACTATGGTGTTGAGTTCAGTACCCGGAGGCCAGATCGCCATCTGAGCTCGCTCTTCACTGACATCAAGTTGTGACTGGTCAACGACTGTGGTTTCTCCATCCGCAAACGCATTTGGCTGACTGACTTGCTGGGACTCAGCAATGGTCACCGTCAGATTGCCGTGGCTGACCGCCGCTTCACTGACTTTGACGCTCTTGCCAATCACTACCGTACCGGTACGAGAGTTGAAAACGATACGCGCAGGCTTGCGGCCTTCAACCACACTGATCTCTTCCAGCATCGACATCATTACCACTCGCTGCTGGCTGTCCTTTGGAGCACGAATATTGATACGCACATTGTTTTTCGCTACGGCGACTTCAGGGCCGAAGATATTGTTCACTTCACGGGCAATGTTCTTAGCGGTAGTAAAACTCGGCTTACGCAGGTTAAGTACGATGTGCTGTTGCTCCGAGAAGTCACTCGCCACTTCGCGTTCCAGAGTTGCGCCCCCCGGAATTCGACCTGACGTTGGAGTGTTAATCACGATCTTCGAGCCACTTTTACCCTCAGCAGACACGCCGCCAACCACTACGTTACCTTGCGCAATAGCGTAGACTTCACCGTCAATACCGCGTAAGGGCGTCAGTAGCAGCGTACCGCCACGCAAACTTTTGGCATCACCAATAGATGAAACCACAACATTGAGCTTCTGCCCCGGCCCCGCCATCGGCTCAACCGTTGCAGTGACACTAACCGAAGCTACGTTACGTAATTTCGGATCTGTCGTATCGTCGATTTGCACCCCGAACTGGCGCAGCATGTTGGTCACAGACTGGGAAGTAAACTTGACCTGATTACGGTCACCCTGACCATCCAGACCAACCACTAAGCCATAGCCAACCAATTGGTTTTCTCGGATACCCTGCACATCAACCAGATCCATCACGGGAATGGTTGCTTCAGCCTGTGCCGAGGCGCTTGCCCCTAAAGAGAGCATTAGCAACATGCCTGTCAGTAATGAACGGCGCTGTTTGGCAAGACCATGTTCTCCTGCATGAGAAGAAGAGGTCGCTCCGATAGAGAACATTAGTAATATCGTGGTCATGAAAGAAAATTGTTGTTTCATTAAAACGGTACCCAAGGACTGTTGAAAAATTGCGTCAGCCAACCTGAGGCATTGCTGTCAGCTAATGCGCCACGTCCAGAATAAGTAATGCGAGCATCACCGATGCGTGATGAAGGAACTTGATTATTGCGGCTGATATCATCGACACGCACAATGCCAGTCAGGCGAATAAACTCATCGCCCTGATTGAGACGAATCCACTTTTCACCGCTGATACGAAGAACACCGTTCGGCAGCACATCATGCACAGTCACTGTTATTGCACCTTCAAGCTTATTGCCCTGAGAACTGGAGGCACTGCCATCAAAGCTGCGGTCGGCATCAATACTGGCCGCCAACTCATCGATTGTTTTTCCGGCGATGCTTGGTGCAGCAAATCCGACACTGGCTGATTTGCCATATTGAGTATCAGCCTTTTTGCTCGACTCAGTTTCTTCAGACAAAACCACCGTCAACATGTCGCCGACCCGATAGGCTCGTCGGTCCTGAAACAGAGTCATGGTGTACTGGTGACGATAAAGGCTGCCATGCTGAGGTGCTGGTAAGGAGTAATCTAACGCCGGCGGAGCATATTTTTCTTCGTCAGGTTCCGGTGGCGTAAACTCTTGTCGGCCAGCACAACCAACCAGTAATACCGCCACCAGCGGCCAGGTTTTCGACAATGCCTTCATTTATCGTTCCTTTATCATCACTCAGTTACTAGACAGATTGGGCGACAAACTTAAGCATGTCGTCAGCGGCAGAGACCACTTTGGCGTTCATTTCGTAGGCGCGCTGAGTAGTGATCATATCAACCATCTCTTCCACGACCTGAACATTGGAGCCTTCCAGCGCCCCCTGCTTAATAATGCCGACACCATCTTCTCCGGCAGTCAGTTCATCAGCCTGTCCGCTGGCTTCAGTTTCACGGAACAGGTTGCCACCAACCGCTTCCAGACCCGCCGGATTGATAAACTTAGCTAAAGTAATCTGGCCCAACTGCTCTGGCGTACTGCTGTCGACTGTGGTCGCAGTAACGGTTCCGTCGACACCAACAGACAGTGACAAGGCGTTATCCGGGATCTGAATTTGTGGCTCAAGAGGGAGACCCTGACTATTCACCATTAACCCTTCAGAGTTGACGTGGAACTGGCCATTGCGGGTATACATGATCTGGCCATCTGAGTTTTCAATCTGAAAGAAGCCTTGTCCCATTACCGCCAGGTCGTATTGTTGACTAGTGTTTTGGGTATTACCCTGAGTAAATACTTTTTGTGTCCCCACTACACGAACACCACTACCCAGTTGAACACCTGAAGGCAGCTCATTAACCTGGTCGACCTGAGCCCCCGGCTGACGCTGGATGCTGTAGAACAGATCTTCAAATACCACTCGATCACGCTTAAAGCCGACCGTGTTAACGTTGGCCAGGTTGTTGGAAATTGCGGTCATCTTAGTATCTTGAGCCGCCATGCCAGTTTTACTGACCCATAATGCTGAATGCATTTTCTACTCCTTTAGACGCCGCTTAGCGCGACGACATTAATTTGTTACCAGCCTGAGCTAAGGTTTCGGCTGTTTTCATCATCCTTACCTGCATCTCGAAATTACGCGTCAGCGACATCACGTTAAGTAGCTCGTCGATAGCAGACACGTTACTGCCCTCGATATGTTCAGGCGCAAGCTGGACAGTTTCATCAGCAACAAACGGATTACCATCAACGCTATGCAGTAGACTGTCGCTGTGCTTTTCCAGTTGATTGGTTTCCGGTTTAACCAGTTTTAACGTGCCAACTTCAAGTTCAGCGCCACCACCTGGAGGTACCACCGAAATACGACCGCGTTCACTGATTTCCACTTTCTGATAGTCAGGCAGAATCAATGGTCCGCCATCACCAAGAACGGCAAAGCCGTTAATGCTCAGAGCACCAAATGGATCGACTTTGATGTTACCGGCACGGGTGTAAGCTTCCTGACCGTCGGCAGTCTGTACCGTTAGGTAACCGTCCCCCATGACTGCCACATCAAGCGGGCGCCCCGTTTTAACTATGTCCCCTTCATCAAAACGAGTTGATGCAGAGTTAGTTACCACCATGGTGCGACCATCAAAGCCAGAGCCCTGAAGAGGAATGCTCGATACTCGTTCCATATCAGCGCGAAAGCCTGCCGTATCAGCATTCGATAAGTTGTTGGAGCGTACATGCTGAGCCTGAAGAACCCGGCTAGCGCCTGAAGTTGCGGTAAATAGCAAACTGTCCATAGCAAACTCCGTTAAACTGCGTTAAACAGAGCCTGAGTCAGCTTGTCATTGGTTGAGATAGTCTTAGCGTTGGCCTGATAGTTACGCTGTGCGGTCATCAGGTTAACCAGCTCGCTCGTTAAATCGACATTCGAACCTTCCAATGCGCCAGGGGTTAAGTCGCCCAGAGTGCCTGAGCCCGGAACACCCATAATTGGCGCTCCTGAACTGAAACTTTGCGTCCACGCTGTTCCACTCACTTTTGCTAAGCCTTGCGGGTTAGCGAAATCAGCCAGAACAACCTGACCTTGCAACTGCGACTGTCCATTAGTGTAGGTCGCGTAAACCATGCCATTATCTTCAACGCGAACACCCGCTAGTTCACCTGATGTGTAACCATTCGGGTTATTGGTGCTAACACCAAATGAGGCACCAAACTGAGTGCTACCTGCAAGATTGATATCTATGCTCATTGGATTTGCACCAGCAGCCGGGAAGGCAACGTTATAGCTACCCGTTGGTGTCGCTAGGGTGCCGTCGGCATTAAATGTCATTGCCACTGTCGAAGCTGGCGTGCTGCCACCATCAACCTGAACATTGACTTCCCAGCTATTGGCTGCAGTTTTGGTGAAGTACTGGGTCACCGTGTGTGAGTTACCCAACGAATCAAACACCTTAGTGGTATAAGATGAGTTAAAAGAGTCGGTGTTGTTCGGGTCAAATGGATTAACCGTCTGGTCAACAACGCTAGCACTGGCATCAAGGTTGGCAACAAACTCCATGCTGTCGGTCGCTTTGGCCGCCAACGATGAAGTTGAGATCTTGATGTCACCAGATGCGCCGGTAAGCAAGTTATTATTGCCATCAACGCTGTAACCCTGCAGCTTGGCGCCTGTATTACCTGTTACATAGTTATCTTTATCGGTACCAAATACGCCAGAACGAGTGTAAAGAAGCTGTCCAGAGGTATCTTTGGTGATAAAGAAGCCACTGCCATTAATAGCTAAGTCCATCGCTCGACCAGTACCACTTACCGAACCATTCTTATCAAAGTTCTGAGAAATCGACGCAACTTCCACACCACCTGGCTGCATTCCGTTATAAACCGCAGCAAATTCTGTACGTGCACCTTTAAATCCGTAAGTCGATGCATTGGCGATATTGTGGCTGATGGTGTTCAGCTCAGTATTAGTCGCATCCAGGCCGCTAAGGGCGATATTAAAACTCATAATTAACCTCTTTATTCCTTATTGGTTATGCACCAAACTGAGTGATCTGATAGAAGGGAACGCTGCCGACACCTTCGATATTGACGAAAGCTGCACCGCCCGAGCTTGGGATTCTTACTTGTTCGACAGTTCCGGCCATCAGGATGTTAGGCGCAGACTGGCCTTCCTGAACTTCAACTGAAACGGTGTAGTTACCCGGTTTCAGGCCGAGCTTTTCCGGGTCGATTGAAAAGTCGACATCCCCGGCAGGATGCGCACCTAGCGGCACTTTGGTTGACTGACCAAACTGGTCTTTAACCACTAAGGTCACCTGACTGGATGAGTGAGCAAGCTCCAGCTTGCCGTTCTGAACCTGTTCTCCAAGTTCAAATTCATTGCTTGAGACATAAACCGTCTGTCCCACTAAGCCAGCAGTCGAGAGCACCTGCATGTTGTCGAGCAATACCATGCTGTTCTGCATCATGGTCGACATGTTTTCGGTACTTTGAACCTGAGAAAATTGCGCTAGCTGACTGACGTACTCAGTGCCATCAAGTGGGTTGAGTGGATCCTGATTCTGGATCTGAGCCACCATCAGACTGATAAACTCGTTTTCCAGCGAAGAAGCACTATTCATGTCGAGTGGATTACCAGAGATGCCCTGCTGAGCTCCGGATGTATCCAACGGAGTGTCAGAACTTAGTGCGTTATATGATGCGATACTCATTAGCCACCCTGCCCTAGTTTAAGCAGACCCTGCTGCATGCTCTTGACGTTAGTCAGCACTTCAACATTGGTTTCAAAGCTACGAGTCGCCGACATCATGTCAGCCATTTCTGAAACCACATCCACATCAGGGTAGTAAACATAACCTTCATCATTTGCCAGAGGGTTACTAGGCTCGAAACGCTTTTCTGCTTTGCCCTCACTCTGTACAACATCGACAATTCGCACTTCCGCATTGGGATAAGCACCTTCGCTGGCGGTAAGCTGGGTCTTGTTGTAGACAGTTGCAAATACAGGTTTTAGCGCTTTGTAGGCATCATCAGGGTTAGCCGAAACCGCATCCGCATTCGCTAAGTTACTGGCTACAGTATTGAGCCGAACGGTCTGTGCATTCATCGCCGAACCGGCAATGGAATAAATATCGGTAAATGACATGATTAACGTCCCTCAATAACTTTCGCTAAGCCTTTGAATTTCATGTTGAGAAACGTCAGGCTAGTCTGAAAGTCCATGTTGTTTTGGGTGAATTTTCCTTGCTCGACACTCAGCTCGACGGTATTGCCATCCTTGCTGTTCTGATAAGGAATCGAATACTGGGAAGAAATCTGCAATTGAGGCACAGGCTTGTGCACGCTTTGCGGCGCCATTTGATTCATTACCGTGGTAAAACTGAGGTCCTTCGCCAGATACCCTGGGGTATCAACATTTGCTAGGTTACTAGCGAGGACTTTGGTACGCTGAACCCGAAAATTCAGCGCGTCAGGATGAACTCCCAACGCATTTTCAAACGATATAGCCATGCATTTTTCCTTACAGTCGGCTCGAACAGGGAGTATTAAAACAAGATGCATGCCACAAAAATAACAACACAAAATCAATGACTTACAAAAAAGAAAGGAAAGCAAACTTCCGCCTTACGGAAGTGCTGAATTCGACGAGGAACCGATTTGTTTCCTCTTTAAGCTTCGCGATCATTACCGCACTGCTGTTGACCACAACCAGGGTCAATGGCGCGGAGGATTTAATGACCGCAAAAGGGATAAAAAGCCAGGTTAGCGAACAGTTTTCTCAGCAAGTCGCGAGGCTCGCTGGACAACGTCATTGGCAAAACTATCAGCTCAACGCTGAGATCAGGGTTCCCGCCTCAGCCAATCATCTTCCTGAATGCCCGAACCCACTGGTTATCTCCGATGGTGACAATAAAGCCCTGCCAATAGGCAATTTGAAACGTTCGGTTAGTTGCCAGTCAGCCGATGTAGACTGGCGACTCAACGTCTCGATCAAATCAACGCTGACCCTAAACGTGCTGGTCGCCAAATCTCCGATCAATCGCGATGATTCCATCACTCGTGATTTAGTCACCATTGAGCAGCGCACCTTAAATCGCGAGCAAGACTTTTATACTCAGTTCGATCAGGTTCGCTACAAACTCGCCACCAGACGTATTCGTTCCGGACAGATAATCGACGGACGCAAGCTGCAGACACCCGCTCTAGTCGCCAAAGGTAATCAAGTGATTATTAGTGCGGGTAAGGGTGGCTTTAGTGCAACGACCAAAGGGGTCGCCTTAGAACAAGGCGCACACGGACAGCAGATCGAAGTACGCAATATCTCGTCGGGCAAAGTCGTAAAAGCCGTGGTCACCGGGCTAAATCAGGTCGCGACTCAATTCTGATTTTTGGACTGAAGTTATCATTTTGAACATTGACCACTCGTAAATCGGGCACAAATTCAGGTAGTTATAAAAAGTTTCCATTTGGATTTAATTTTTCCGCGTGCTGGTCGCATTAAACCTGTAACCAAGATGATTTAGGACTTACAGCATGAAAATCGATAAAGTTGCGGGCGGTCATGTCCCGCAAACCAGCTTGAATCAAGCCTCTAAAAAATCACCTCAAACCACAGCAGCCCAACCGGCTCAAGACGCAGTCATCAACATCAACACTGCGGCGCTAGACAAGGCACAAGCTCAGCTCGAAGCGTTGCCAGATGTCGATATGGCTAAAGTTGAGCAAGTACGTAGTGCATTAGCCAAAGGTGAACTGACTCTGGATACTAAGGCGCTGTCTCAAGCAGTACTTCAGTTTCACACAGGTCACGAATAGAGCCGCCGTAGCGCGAGCAAATTAAGGAATCATGATGGCGACAGAGACTTCACGAGTTATTCAGGCCTTTCTCCGTACCATTAGCGAAGATGTGCGCCTTTACCGCAAGCTGACTGAACTACTCAAAGTGCAAAAATCGCTTTATCTGACTTTTGATGCGACCAGACTGCAACAGAATATTGACCAGCAGCAGCCACTGCTTGACCAACTCGAACGTAACGCAGAACTGCGCAGTCAAACGATCAAACGACTTGGACTGACAGCCGATGTAAGCGGCGTCGAGAAACTGTTTCAGGCGCTGCCAAAGCCGCTTGGCGCTAAAGTTTCTCAGCAATGGCAGTTGCTTCAGTCACTGGTTGCCGAGTGTCAACAGCTCAATCATGATAATGGTGTCAGCTCAGCGACATTTCATGAGCTAGTGAGCCAGTTGAAGCAGCCTGCCTCGCACACCTATGCGGAGCAGTTATGAGCTGGATGTCGCAGTGTCGATTTACCGGGCAATACTAATTCGCACCGTCGTCCTGGCACTAGCACTGTGCACATTAGTGACACATGGTGCTCCGTTACCCGACCAGATTACTCGTCAAAAGCAACATCTGGCTCCTTATCAGGCTCAGATTCAAGCCCGGCTTGACGCTAACCACTCTCTGATCCGTGATATCTCACAGCAGCTAGAGGAGCAGAAACTGCCCACCCTGTTGGCTCTGCTGCCAATGTTAGAGTCCTCATTTAATCCCAAAGCCGTTTCTCACGCCAACGCCGCTGGACTATGGCAGCTAATTCCTGCTACCGCGCAACGTTTTGGTCTGGAGGTGAGTCAAAACCAAGATCAGAGATTTGATACACAAGCGAGTACTCAGGCCGCCATTCAGTACCTCAGTTTTCTGCACAATAAGTTTGATGATCTTGCATTAGCTCTGGCAGCCTACAACGCAGGGGAAGGCCGAGTCTCACGGGCGATTAAACAAGCGGGTAGCACTCACTTTTCAGCACTCAAGCTACCAAAAGAAACCCGTCAATATGTCAGCCGTTTTTATGCGTTGCTCGAACTGGTCGAATGGCAGCACCTGACTCAACCACAACCGAACACACTGTTTTTATTCGGTCAAAGCACCAGTCAGCCCCTCATCGATTTAACTCCTCTCCCCCCACTAATCACGTTGTAATGTCTATTTTTTGCCATCTATGCGGCAATTTACTCCCAAACGACTCAATATCCCGTATAATTTTTACTCAACAATAGAAAACCTTATATTTCCTTGGTTGTTATTGGACTAGCAAAGCAGGATAATGTCGGGATCGGAATTTCAAAATTATATAACTATGACCGAATATCTTTTGTTGTTGGTCGGCACAGTGCTGGTCAACAACTTTGTACTGGTGAAGTTTCTGGGTTTATGTCCATTTATGGGCGTGTCGAAAAAGCTAGAAACGGCAATTGGAATGGGGTTAGCGACTACGTTCGTTTTAACCTTAGCGTCAGTGTGCGCGTATCTTGTTGAAAGCTACATCCTGGATCCGCTCAATCTACAATACCTGAGAACCATGAGTTTCATTCTGGTGATCGCGGTAGTGGTACAGTTCACTGAAATGGTTGTACACAAAACCAGCCCAACGCTATATCGACTGCTCGGTATCTTTTTACCACTTATCACTACCAACTGCGCGGTGTTAGGTGTTGCCCTGCTTAACATCAACGAAAACCACAACTTCATCGAATCCATCATCTATGGTTTCGGTGCAGCAGTTGGTTTCTCGCTGGTATTGATTCTGTTCGCTTCAATGCGTGAACGAATCGCCGCAGCCGATGTGCCAATGCCCTTCAAAGGGGCGTCGATTGCCATGATCACCGCAGGGTTGATGTCTCTTGCCTTCATGGGCTTTACAGGTTTGGTGAAGTTGTAATGAGCTCAATATTAATCGCGATTATCGCCATTGCTGTTCTTGCAGCAGTGTTTGGTGCCGTACTGGGTTTTGCTTCTATTCGCTTCAAAGTTGAAGCCGACCCTATCGTCGACCAGATTGACAGTATTCTGCCCCAGACCCAGTGTGGTCAGTGTGGCTATCCAGGTTGTCGCCCGTACGCAGAGGCGATTGCCAATGGTGATGAGATCAACAAATGTCCTCCGGGCGGTCAGGCTACGATTGAAAAACTTGCAGATCTTATGGGCGTTGAAGCAACGGACTCAGCTCACGATCTGGAAAACGCAGTAAAAACCGTGGCATTTATCCATGAGGATATGTGTATTGGTTGTACCAAATGTATTCAGGCCTGTCCTGTTGACGCCATTGTAGGTGGTACTAAGGCACTACATACTGTCATTAAGGACGAGTGTACAGGCTGTGACCTCTGTGTTGCTCCTTGTCCAACAGACTGTATTGAAATGATTCCTGTAGAAACGACTACAGCGAGCTGGAAGTGGCAGATGGACGCCATTCCTGTTGTTGATATTACCGATTCTGCCCCAGAGCAGAAAAGTGTGAATTAAGGACTGGCATGTTGTCACTAATCGAAAAAATTAAATCTGGTGCATTGTGGAGTTTCCCTGGTGGTGTGCATCCGGCTGAAAACAAAGCTCAGTCCGTCTCCGAGTCATTATCACGTGCATCCATTCCCCAGCAAATTATCCTACCTGTTAAACAGCATATCGGTAAGCCGGGTACCATCACTGTAGAAGTCGGTGAAAAAGTGCTTAAAGGGCAAGCACTGACTAAGTACGACACCAGCTTTATGTTGCCCGTTCATGCACCAACGTCTGGGACTGTCGTTGCGATTGAACCACGTACAACGGCTCACCCTTCTGGCTTAAGCGAAACCTGTATCGTTATCGAGCCAGACTTTGCTGATACGTGGCTAGAGCGAGAAACATGGCCAGACTTCGAGCAACGTACTCCGGATGAGCTGATAGAAAAGATTCGCCAGGCTGGCGTATCAGGAATGGGCGGCGCAGGCTTCCCTACAGCGAAAAAAATTCAATCGGGTTTGGCGCGAACAGAAATACTGATAATCAACGCTGCAGAGTGTGAACCTTACATCACTGCCGATGACGTACTAATGCGTGAGCATGCTGATGAGATCATCAAAGGTATTGAGATTGTCGAGCATATCCTTAAGCCAAAACTGACCGTTATCGGTATTGAGGATAACAAACCTGAAGCGGTTAAAGCTCTGCAACAAGCCGCTGAAGATAAAGACATTATCATTCGAGTTATCCCGACTAAGTACCCTTCTGGTGGTGAGAAGCAACTGATTAAGATTCTGACCAACAAAGAAGTACCTAACGGCGGTATTCCTGCTGATATCGGTATCTTAGTGCAGAACGTTGGTTCTTTGCAGGCGATTAAACGCGCGGTGTGTGATGGTGAAGCTTTGGTCGAGCGTGTAGTAACGCTAACAGGTGATACCTTCCAACAACCACGCAACGTCTGGACGCTCATTGGTACTCAGGTGCAAGCGCTGTTAGATGAGTTCGGCTATCAGGCAGATAAGAGACTGCCTCGCCTTATCATGGGTGGTCCAATGATGGGCTTTACCCTGCCTCACTCACAAGTACCTATCACCAAAACGTCCAACTGTATTCTGGCGCCAACTCGTAAAGAGATCTCGCCTAACCAGTATGAGATGGCCTGTATTCGTTGTGGTCAGTGTGCAGAAGCTTGTCCTGCATCCCTGCTACCTCAGCAGTTGGTATGGCATGCCAAAGCTGAAGAGTTCGACAAGTGCGAAGAGCTGAATATTAAAGATTGTATTGAGTGTGGTGCTTGTGCTTTTGTCTGCCCAAGTGAAATCCCACTAGTACAGTACTACCGTCAGGCAAAAGCTGAAATCCGTACTCGTAAGGAAGAAGCTGAAGCTGCCGAGCGTGCGAGAATTCGTTTCGAAGAGAAGAAAGCACGTTTAGAGCGAGACAAGGCCCAACGTGAAAATCGCTTCAAGAAAGCTGCTGAAGATCGCCGTAAAGAGATGAAGACCAGTGGTGAAGATGATGCAATTGCCGCAGCTATTGCGCGTGTCAAAGCTCAGAAATCAGCACAGGCTAGCGAAGAAAAAGAGGTTAAACCTGCTGTAGCTGCTGCTATCGCCAGAGCAAAAGCCAAACAGGCGGCAGCTCAAGAACAAGGTCAGTCAGAACCGGATAACAGCGAAATGGCTAAATTACGTGAAGAGCGTAAGCGCCAGGCTCGCGAGCGAAAAGCCGAGAAATCGCAGCAACCTGAAGCCTCATCATCCGATGAGAAGAAAGATGCCGTTGCCGCAGCCATTGCACGAGCTAAAGCACGCAAAGCAGAGCAAGCTGAATCGCCATCTGATGATAAACCTGTCAGCGATAAGAAAGACGCTGTTGCCGCTGCTATCGCAAGAGCTAAAGCTCGTAAGGCTGAGCAGACGAAAACAGAGCCTGAAGCTGACACACACAAGACAGCACTGAACCGGACGATCCGAAGAAAGCTGCTGTTGCCGCTGCTGTCGCAAGGGCTAAAGCTCGTAAGGCTGAGCAGGCAAAAACAGAGCCTGAAGCTGACACTGCACAAGACAGCACTGAACCGGAAGATCCGAAGAAAGCTGCCGTTGCCGCTGCTATCGCAAGAGCTAAAGCTCGTAAAGCAGCAAAAGAACAACAAAAACAATTTGAGGAGAAAGAGTAGTGGCCTTCTTTATTGCCAGCTCACCCCATGCGCATAGTCGTAGAAGCACTCCTGATCTAATGAAATGGGTCGCGCTTTGTGCCCTGCCAGGTTTGGCAGCCCAAACCTACTTTTTCGGCTGGGGAACCATCATTCAATTGATGCTAGCGATTGTAATTGGTCTGTCGCTTGAAGCCTTAGTGATGATCGCAAGAAAGCGTCCACCTATGTCGGCATTGAGAGACAACAGTGCGCTTGTCACCGCCTGGTTATTAGCGATTGCGATTCCGCCACTCTCTCCATGGTGGGTAATTACCATTGGTCTTATCTTTGCCATTGTGATTGCCAAACACCTCTATGGCGGCATTGGCCAGAACCTGTTTAACCCAGCAATGGTTGCCTATGTGGTGCTACTAATATCCTTCCCTGTACAGATGACAAGCTGGATCGCGCCAAACGAGCTGCAAGCGACGCCAATTTCCGGTGGTGACGCCTTGTCTCTCATTTTCACAGGATTGAACTTAGAAGGTCTGTCATTACAGCAAATTCGCAGTGGTATCGATGGTATTACTATGGCTACGCCATTAGATGCCTTTAAAACATCTCTATTGACCGGAAGTACCACCAGCGAAGCATTGAGCCAGCCTCAGTTTAGTGGCCTTGCTGGTATTGGCTGGGAATGGGTTAACCTTGCTTACCTGATTGGTGGTTTGGTCCTGATCAAGGTCAGAGTGATTAACTGGCATATCCCGGTTGGATTCCTCATTAGTCTGACAGTGTTCAGCGGTCTGTTTATGCTGCTTATGCCTGGCACAACGGCATCGCCGATGGTTCACTTGTTGTCAGGTGCAACCATGCTTGGTGCATTCTTTATTGCCACTGACCCGGTATCGGCTTCGACAACCGTAAAAGGTCGTCTCATCTTCGGTGCATTTATTGGTGCTATGGTGTTTATTATTCGTAGTTGGGGTGGTTTCCCAGACGGCGTGGCATTTGCTGTTCTGTTAGGCAACATGTGTGTACCACTGATTGATTACTACACCAAACCAAGAACTTACGGGCATTAAGGTGACGTCATGCTAAATGCTATTCGAAAAAATGGTGCCATCTTGGCAATCTTCGCCTGTGCGTCTACTGGTGTTGTCGCACTGACAAATTATCTGACTAAAGATCAGATTAATCTTCAGCAGCAAAAGCAACTCTTGTCAGTACTCAATCAGGTGATTCCTCATGACCTGCACGATAATGAGCTGTATCAGGCCTGTACGCTAGTCAATAACCCGCTGCTGGGTACTGACACTGATATGCCAGTCTATATTGCGAGTCTCAATGGGCAGCCTTCAGCAATGGCGATTGAAGCGATCGCACCTGACGGCTACAACGGCGTGATTAAGATAATTGTCGGTATTAAGCAGGACGGAACCATTTCCGGAACCCGTGTACTCAGTCATCAGGAAACTCCTGGTCTGGGCGATAAAATAGATCTACGTATCAGTGATTGGATTCTGGGTTTTACAGGTAAATCCGTTACTGACAGTAATCAGGCGCAGTGGAAAGTACGCAAAGACGGCGGTCAGTTTGACCAGTTTACCGGTGCAACCATTACCCCACGAGCTGTCGTTAAAGCGGTGAAAAACACCGTTGAGTTTGTCAATGCTAACCGTGAGCAAATTCTGGCTCAGCCACTAACATGTGGAGGCAACAATGAGTGATCATAAAACCCTGATTAAAAATGGCATGTGGGATAACAACCCTGCTCTGGTACAGCTTCTTGGTCTATGTCCATTATTGGCAGTCTCTTCAACGGTGACCAATGCTCTTGGACTTGGTATAGCCACTTTGCTGGTTTTGGTTGGCTCAAACGTAACAGTTTCACTCGTCCGTGATTATGTGCCAAAAGAGGTGCGTATTCCGGTATTTGTCATGATCATTGCGGCACTCGTAACCTGTGTTCAGCTGTTGATGAACGCTTACGCCTATGGGTTGTACCTTTCGCTAGGTATTTTTATCCCACTCATTGTGACCAACTGTATCATCATTGGTCGAGCTGAAGCTTTTGCGTCGAAAAACGATGTTCTTCCTTCTGCTCAGGACGGCTTCTGGATGGGACTGGGTATGACCAGCGTATTGGTTGTCCTTGGCGCAATGCGTGAAGTGATCGGTAACGGCACTCTGTTTGATGGTGCCGACCTGCTACTTGGTGAGTGGGCCACCGCACTGCGAATTGAAGTATTCCACTTCGATAACAGCTTCCTACTGGCACTACTGCCACCAGGCGCGTTTATTGGCGTCGGATTACTCATCGCAGCTAAGAACGTCATCGACAAACAACTACAAGCTCGTCAGCCAAAACAACAAAAACAGACTATTGAACGAGCTCGCGTCACCAATTAATAACAACACCTGCCACTGAACCTCAGTAGGCTGGGATAAAAATACTGGAAAGCAGCCTCAAATGAATAAAGAGAAACGTAGATTAATACTGGAACGCCTCAGGGAGGATAATCCCAATCCTCAAACCGAGCTGAACTGGAGTACACCTTTCGAGCTTTTGATTGCGGTGCTTCTCTCTGCACAGGCAACAGATGTTAGCGTTAACAAGGCGACCGATAAGCTCTACCCTGTCGCGAACACTCCGCAGGGCTTACTAGACCTTGGGGTAGATGGCGTTAAGGATTACATCAAAACCATAGGTCTGTTTAACTCTAAAGCTGAGAACGTTATCAAGACCTGTAAGATCCTGCTTGAACAGCATGGCGGTGAAGTACCAGAAAACCGTGAAGCGCTAGAAGCACTGCCGGGTGTTGGACGCAAAACCGCCAACGTGGTTCTCAACACAGCTTTTGGCTGGCCAACCATTGCCGTCGATACCCATATCTATCGCGTATCAAACCGCACTAAGCTTGCGATGGGCAAAAACGTCGATCAGGTAGAAGAAAAGCTACTTAAAGTTGTGCCAAAAGAGTTCAAACTCGATGTTCACCACTGGTTGATCCTTCATGGACGTTACACCTGCGTGGCGCGTAAACCTCGTTGTGGTAGCTGTATCATCGAAGATCTTTGCGAGTTTAAAGAAAAAGTTTATCCAGAAAATTAGGAGAGCATAACAATGTCAAATGGACGCATCTTACACACTATGCTTCGTGTAGGTGACTTAGATAAGTCAATTCAGTTTTATACCGAAGTTATGGGCATGCAGTTGCTACGTACCAACGAGAACAAAGAGTACAAGTACACTCTGGCATTTCTTGGTTTTGGCGATGAATCTCAGGGCGCAGTGATCGAGCTTACATACAACTGGGGTACCACAGAATATGACCTCGGCAGTGCGTTTGGTCATATCGCTATCGGTGTTGACGACATTTATTCAACTTGTGATGCGATTAAAGCGGCAGGCGGAAATGTTACGCGCGAGCCAGGTCCGGTAAAAGGTGGTACGACTCATATCGCTTTTGTTAAAGACCCGGATGGCTACATGATTGAGCTGATTCAAAACAAGCAGGCATCTGCGGGTTTAGAAGGCTAATCATAGCTTCGGCTGATATCGAAAATAGGACAGTATCACACTGTCCTATTTTTTTAACTTTACTTGATAATAGTTATCATTTAATCTCAAGCTATTCGCGATCAGGAGATTAGAACAATGGGCATCCAAGAGTGGGAGAAGCACACCTTATTAGCTGATATGGCAATGAATGATGACGATCATCTGAGAGGCATCCTCCATTACCAACAAGCTCTGACATTGAGCGAACGTATCGGTGAAGCCGAAGAGGTTGATGTCGAAGACCGCCTGATGATATCTGTGATCTCTTGTCATAATATGGCGATGTTCTGGCGTAATGTCGGTGATATTAAGTACGAGTTGAAGTACCTGCAGCTTGCTTCGGAAAAAGTTCTTACTCTGGTTCCACAGTGTCCTAATACCGATTGTGATGCCTTCATTGACTCTATGGGCTGCTGTAAGAAAGCCTTGATTGAGTTCATGAAGAGGCACCCTAACCCCACTATCGCTCAGTTGGTTCAGGACATTGATACTGCGACCAACTGTAACCTGATTGCTAAGTTCAAACTCAACTAACAACCCATAATCAAAAAAGCCAGCACGATGCTGGCTTTTTCGTATCAAGTAAACTCAGACCTGGGTTCGACCCAATGAGATCACTACACGTCGGTTTCTGTCTTTACCGATTGGTGATGCGTTATCATCAATTGGTCGGCGTTTACCGTAACCCTGAACCCGAATTCTGTCCTCTGGCAGACCCAGAGATTTAAAGTACTCTTGCAGCACTTCAGCGCGTCTTTCAGACAAGCTCTGGCTAGCACTTTTACTGTCTTCTGCATCGGTGTAGGTAGAGACCAACACCAAATCAATGTCTTGATTGTGTTTAATGTACTCAGCAATTTGCGCTAAGCGCTTTTGCGACTGCTTATTAAGCTCAACACTGGTGCGGTCATAATGAAGAATAGTAAAGGCAATATCTTCAAAGCTATATGGCAGAAGGTTGGCAATGCAGTCACTAAACACATTGTATGAACGCTGGAACAGTACCGAAGAGAGCGCCACTTCAATGCGTTCATCACGACTGCGCCACTCTTGATAACTGAAAGTCGGGTAACGCCCCTTTTCTAGCTCGCCAAGAATGTTCCATGCTGTTTGGCCACCAACATAGCCGTCAAACTGTTGAAAAAAGCGAATATTGGTAATGCGATCCGCCCCTTCTCCTGGTCGCCACGCAGGCGGCATAGAGACCAGACTAACATCACGGGTCTGCCCCATCGGACGCTTCATTTTCAATTCAAAGTCGAGATTAATTTTCTTGCTGGCATGAGAAGAAAACACCGCATCACCATAATTTGGGATCGGATGAACCAACCGGCATTCAAGTGGCGTATTGGCAACCATTTGCCATGTTGACTGCTGAGGCTTTGCAACATACTGCTTATCCAACGCATACGCTTGAGCGGAAAACGCTGTCAGAGACAAGACTAGACTGGTTGCAAACAACTTCTTCATACATTACTTCTTCTATTAACTGAACTCTGGCAAGGGCGGAATTGCCGCTTCATTGCCCGCGCAAAAAACAATGCAAAAACCTCGCCAACACATTTGTATAGTACAAATTGCCAATGTTTCTTTTTCAATCAGCATTAACGGTTTTTCTTGCTGAAAGAATCTGCAATAATGCCTGCCCTGTCACATTATACGAAGCACACATGACTATAGAAAACGAAGCATTGACGCTAAAAAAACGATTCCGTGGTTACTTTCCCGTTGTTATTGACGTGGAAACCGCAGGATTTAACGCCAAGACGGATGCCCTTTTGGAAATCTGCGCCGTTACTCTAAAGATGGACGAAAATGGCGATCTTGTCCCAGCGTCAACCATTCATTTTCATGTCGAGCCGTTCGAAGGAGCCAATCTTGAAAAAGAAGCGCTCGATTTTAACGGAATCCGCGACCCATTTAGTCCACTGCGTGGCGCTGTGACAGAGGACCATGCACTCAAGGAAATTTACAAACTTGTGCGCAAGGAACAGAAAGCTGCAGATTGTAGCCGCGCAATTATGGTCGCCCATAATGCTAACTTCGACCACAGTTTTGTGATGGAAGCGAGCGAACGCTGCAAGCTTAAACGTGTCCCATTCCATCCTTTTGCAACCTTTGACACGGCTACCCTTAGCGGCTTGGCTTACGGTCAGACTGTACTGGCGAAAGCGTGTAAAACTGCAGGGATGGAGTTTGACAATAAAGAAGCCCACTCAGCTCTATACGATACTCAAAAAACGGCTGAGCTCTTTTGCGGCATCGTCAATAAATGGAAAGCTCTTGGTGGCTGGCCATTGATTGAAGCAGATGCCGAATCAATAAAATAAAAATGTAAACACAACACACGAGTAAATTATGAACCCTGTTGTCATTTCTGTATGTGTCATGCTTGCTCTAGCACTGATGCGCGTCAATGTCGTGGTAGCACTGACATTCAGCGCTATCGTCGGTGGTCTAGTTTCCGGTATGGAACTTAATCAAGCTGTCGCTGCTTTTGAAAGTGGCCTAGGTGGTGGTGCAACCATCGCTCTGAGCTACGCTATGCTTGGCACATTTGCTGTCGCTATCTCTCGCTCTGGTATTACTGATCTGCTAGCGAATAGCGTGATCAAACGCATTCATGGTAAAGAAAACGCGGCTGCGTCTACTGGCCTGAAATATGCGGTATTAGTAGCACTAGTTCTAGTGACTATGTCATCGCAAAACGTTATTCCAGTGCATATTGCCTTCATTCCAATTCTTATCCCACCTCTATTAGGCGTATTTGCCAAACTGAACCTTGACCGTCGTATGATCGCTTGTGTGCTGACATTCGGTCTGGTAACACCTTACATGGTGCTGCCTATTGGTTTTGGTGGCATCTTCCTTAACAATATTCTGCTTAAGAACCTTCACGACAATGGTCTTGATAACGTTGTAGCAAGTCAGGTTCCAGTAGCCATGCTACTTCCTGCAGCAGGCATGATCTTTGGTCTGTTGACAGCAATCTTCTTTAGCTACCGTAAGCCACGTCAGTACAAAGAGACTGAACTGACTCACGTGGAAGAAGATCCAAAACAAATCAATAAGAAAAACGTTCTGGTTGCTGCAGTAGGTATTGTTGCGGCGCTAAGCGTCCAGCTTTCTACCGGCTCTATGATCATCGGTGGCCTTGCAGGCTTTATGGTGTTCACTTTTGGTGGCGTTATTGCGTGGAAAGAGACTCACGATGTGTTTACTAAAGGTGTGCACATGATGGCGATGATCGGCTTCATCATGATTGCGGCGGCAGGTTTTGCTGCGGTAATGAAGCAAACTGGCGGTGTTGAGTCTCTGGTAGAAGCGCTTTCAACCAGCATTGGCGATAACAAGCCAATGGCAGCCCTACTGATGCTCGTTGTTGGTCTGTTGGTGACTATGGGTATTGGTTCATCTTTCTCGACCATTCCAATTCTGGCAACTATCTATGTACCACTTGCTGCGGCATTTGGTTTCTCACCAATGGCGACGATTGCTCTGGTTGGTACAGCCGCGGCGCTGGGTGATGCAGGCTCTCCTGCGTCTGACTCGACCTTAGGTCCAACATCGGGTCTGAATGCTGACGGTCAGCACGAACATATCTGGGAAACAGTAGTGCCAACCTTTATTCACTACAATATCCCGCTGATTGTTTTCGGTTGGATTGCAGCTATGGTGCTGTAAGCTAACCATTAAACGAAAAAAGCTGACCTTGGGTCAGCTTTTTTATTATCTGTTGTTGGCTCTACTTCGCTTGTTTTTCAACAACCGCGGCCAGCACTGGCACCATATCTTCGAGTAGTTTCTCTTCTACAGGCTTACCTGAAGAGTCAGTAACGTTAATCGATGTACGGTTACCTAAGTCACCAAATAGGAAGGTGTAAGTACCAGAGTCCAGACCAATCGGCTTAACACCAATATCGTTCCAGAACTCGTCATCCGGCGCAGCGTACTTAGCTTTTACTGTACCTTGAGACTGGTTACGCTCTTCCAGAGTGAAGCCCATATTTGGCAGCAGAGTTGGTAGACGATTCCACAATACGTTGTACTGAGTTCGAGCAATGATTACCGGGAAGCCACTGCGGTCTGAACCCATAGAGATTGGGATCTGTTTAACCAACTGCTCTGCTTTACGCGCGGCTTCTTCACGTAGATCAAGATCGTAACGCGCTGTCACCAGGTTAGTCATTAGCGCATTGTAACGCTCTTTATTGGTCGCAGTCACAGGCATCTCTTTGCCATTCTGACGCCAGTCGATCAGGGAAATACGAAAACCATGACGACCTTCAGCAGCGACACGGTCAATCTGGTAACGAGCACCAAGTTCACCATCTTCGTCTTCTGATGTCCAAGTCACCCAGTCGGTTTCAATACGCGTTGAAGTCTGCTCACGGATCGCGATGTCGCGCTCTTTAAGCATCTTCTCAGCGGTCTGCCATACTTTGTCGACTTCATCTTCACGGAGTAACCAAAGTGTCGTTTCACCGTTCTTACGTTCAGCACGTGCACCCGGAATGAGTTCTAATACTTGTTGTGGAGGGCGAATATCGACCTCTTTACCAACGCCACCAGTAAACTCACCCTGAGGAATTTTGTAGTTAGTGTAAAACTGTGGAGTCGCCCCTTCAGCCAACTTCCACTCTTGCATCGGTGTCGTATTTAAGTATTCAAAGTCATCCTTGGCCTGACGACGCTGAGTCGCACTGCCTGAACACGCACTTAAAACAAAAACAGCTAGTGAACTGACGACTAGCTGGTGAGACAATTTCATTGAAACTCCTGATACATCTATGCCGGAGCAATGCTCCGGCCATCCATATTCAAATTTAGTAAATGCAAGCTTCCGTCATCGCTTGAGCCACAATAGGGCGTGCATTTTCAGATAACTCGGTCAGCGGTAAACGCAAACTGCCGTGTTCAATCAGGCCAAGTTTATGCGCTGCCCACTTCACTGGAATTGGGTTCGACTCAACAAACAAGTTTTTATGCAATGGCATCAAGCGTTGGTTAATAATTTCCGCTTCTTCGTACTTGCCTTCGCTTGCCAGTCTGAACATTTTAGCCATATCTTCAGCTGCAATGTTGTTGGTTACAGAGATCACGCCATTGCCGCCCTGCTTAACAAAATCCAGACCTGTTAAGTCATCACCACTTAGTAAGATAAAATCTTCGCCACAAAGTTCACGGTGAGTTGCAATTCTGCTTAAATCACCTGTTGCGTCTTTAAGAGCAACGATGCTTTCGATCTCAGATAAACGCGCAACCGTTTCTGGTAGTAAGTCTACCGCAGTACGGCCTGGCACGTTGTATAAAATTTGTGGTACATCGCTCTCTTCAGCAATTGCTTTGTAGTGCTGGTATAAGCCTTCTTGAGTTGGCTTGTTGTAGTAAGGCGTAACACTTAGACAACCGGCAATACCCGAGTTGTTTAATAAGCGGCTGAACGTCACAGACTCATGAGTTGCATTCGCACCCGTACCAGCAATGATAGGGATACGTCCGTCAGCAAACTCAACCGATTTCATCACGACCTTGACATGCTCTTCGATAGTCAGCGTTGCCGATTCACCCGTGGTACCTACTGCTACGATGCCATCGCTGCCCGCTGCAATATGGTATTCCACCAGCTTCTTCAGGCTTACGTAATCTACTTCGCCATCATGATTAAACGGTGTAATTAACGCTACAATACTTCCTGAAAACATGTCTTTCTCCCTAATTTAGATACTTATCGCATGGTACTGTAAGGCGATTGATAAAGACAAGCACTTAGAGGCGCTTAAATCACCTAAATGAATGAATATTTATTGGATGTTAGAACTCTGGCAACATACTCCTTCTTTTTTCAGCCGTGTCAGTGCCAAGTGAAGAATGGTTTGCCCGACTATCATTAGCCCAGAATACACTCAATTTGATAGCAAAAAGCACTGCTCAGTACACCCTTCTGAATCGCTTCTGTGCTAAGCTATCTCATTAATAAAAATAACTTTGATAGAAGTGAACCTATGACTCAACATCTGGTGATTACTGCGGTAGGAACAGATCGCCCGGGTGTCTGCAACCAAGTTGTACACCTGGTCACTCAGTCTGGATGCAATATTGTTGACAGTCGTATCGCCCTATTTGGCAATGAATTTACTCTCATTATGCTGCTTTCAGGCAACAATGCGGCCATTACTCGGGTAGAAACCACTCTCCCCCTCCTCGGCCAGGAACATGATCTGATCACCATAATGAAACGTACTTCTACTCACGCTTATCTTGAAAACGCCTATACATTAGAGGTGTTTGTCGAGTCGGAAGATAAACCTGGGTTGACGGAAAACTTCACCAACTTTTTTGCTCAAAAAGATATTGGTCTCTCCTCGCTCAGCGCTCAAACCATCGACAAAAGTAAGATAAATGTAGAGTCTGATCAGTTCCATATTGCAATTACAGCAACAGTCGGCTCAGACTGTAACCTGATGCAATTGCAAGAAGAATTCGACACTCTATGTCAAAGCCTCAATGTACAAGGCTCACTTAATTTTATAAAAAACAGTCAATAAGGAATTTTCATGAACACGCTTACAGCAGGTGCTCCAGCACCAGCGTTTTCTCTACTTGATCAAAATGGTGAAACTGTCACGCTTAATGATTTCAAAGGTAAGAAAGTTTTATTTTACTTCTACCCTAAAGCGATGACTCCAAGCTGTACAGTTCAGGCACAAGGCCTACGTGATATCAAAGCTGAACTTGATGCACACAATGTTGCGGTACTGGGCGTGAGTATTGACCCTGTTAAGCGTCTTGGTAAGTTCATTGAGCGCGATGAGCTTAACTTCACTCTACTTTCTGATGAAGACCATGCGGTTGCTGAGCAGTTTGGTGTTTGGGGTGAAAAGAAGTTTATGGGTAAAGTGTACGATGGCCTGCATCGCATTAGCTTCTTAATCAACGAAGAAGGTGTGATTGAGCACGTCTTCAATAAGTTTAAGACCAAGACCCACCATGAAGTGGTGCTGGATTACTTAAACGAAAACAAGTAATCATAATCTAAATAAAAAAACGCCAGCGAATTCGCTGGCGTTTTTGTTATTACTCAAGTCTAAACAATAAACTTGTTCAGAATTGCATCTTGTTCACGAACATTTTCAGTCTGAACCTGCATCGCCATATTGGCTTCGTCTGCAGCGTCTGCTACCTGAGTAGACAGATCTTTAATCTTAACCGTATTGGTGTTGATCTCTTCCGCTACCAGGCTTTGCTCTTCAGCCGCTGAAGCAATCTGCATGTTCATATCAGAGATACGCTGAATTGCCTCACGGATACGCTCCAGCGCACCGTTTGCAGCCTGGGCTTTTTCTACCGCGTCTACCGCAGTGTTTTTACTCTCATTCATCGCAGCAGAGACTGAACTTGCGCCCGCTTGAAGCTGCTCGATCATGTTACGAATTTCTGTCGTCGACTCCTGAGTACGTTGTGCCAGAGTTCGAACTTCATCAGCAACCACAGCAAAGCCTCGGCCTGACTCACCAGCACGTGCCGCCTCAATCGCAGCGTTAAGTGCCAGTAGGTTAGTTTGGTCAGCAATATCGTTAATGACTTTAAGGATGGTTTCGATGTTCGCCGTCGCAGACTCCAGACCCTGAACTTCTTCAACCGCCTGATCGATGCGCGCAGACAAGGTATCAATTGACGTGGTGGTATCACTTACCACTGAAGAGCCTTCTTGAGTCGCATCATCAGCCTCTTTCGCCGCACCAGCGGCGCCTTGGGCATTGTTAGCAACTTCAGTCGCGGTTACCGCCATTTCGTGCATCGCTGTAGCAAGTTGCTCTAGCTCGTGAAGCTGGCTCTGCATAGCGGCGGCTGATTGTTGTGAACCCTGAACAGTCATTTCTGTACCGCGTAGAATTTCGGCACCGATCGCTTTTGATTGCTGAATCTGCTTCTGCAACGTTTCGGTAAAGGTATTAAACCCAGTTGCAAGTTCAGCAAACTCTTTGTCAGTGTTGGTATCAAGGCGCTTAGTCAAATCACCCTGACCTGACGCAACGTCCTTAATCGCTTCGTTTAGTGTTGCTAGTGGCTTCATTAGTACCTTAATTAGGAAACTCAATACCACCACACTCAGAATCACACCAATAACAACATACAGAATCGAGCTGTTACGCATATCGGCAATAGCCGCAAAGGCAATCTCTTCGTCAACAACAGCGCCGATGTACCAATCCTCTGAAGGTACTTTCTGGAAACGTACCATCAGCTCTTGCTCACCCTGCTCAAAGCGTTGAGTTCCTTCCTGTACTTTTGCTTTAGGAAGATATTTAGTCAGATTTTCACCATTGTTTGCCGCATCAGGGTGGGCAATGGTGGTTCCGTCTGCTGTAACGATGAACAGGTAGCCCGCATCAAGTAGGTTGACGCTGTTGACCAGATCAGCCAATCCGCCTAGTTCCATATCGTAGAACATACCAGCCATAAATTGGCCATTCTCTTTAACTGGCGTACCAATAGAGATGATTACTTTCTTAGAGGATACGTCGATATATGGGTCAGTAACCACCAGGCGACCTTGCGCTTTAGCATCCTTAAACCAAGGACGAACACGTGGGTCATAATCAGGGCCAGCTTCCCAGCCGTCATCATTTTCCACTACAAAACCGTCAGATTCGTAGCCAAAACCTACCGCTAGGAAACTCCCTTTAAGATTTGGTTTTTCAAGAATATCCTTCACCAATTGGCGATTCTGTGGATCCAGTTCGATAACTTCTGTTGTTGACTGAGCAAGTGACTTCTTGCTCTCCATTTCAGATACCACTGTGTTGTTAACGCCCTTGACCATTTCGGTCAGGCTGGTATCAACCAGAGCTTCAACTTCATTTTTTACGGTATTTAATTGTTGAATTGACAGCAATGTAACGGTGACCAATAACAGTGCAGATGACGCTGCAACGATTTTTTGGCTAAATCTCATAGGTTCCCTCAATTTGATAGCAAGCTTTTTGTTGTAATTATGATTATAGTTATCGCCCGACTTAACGTTTACTTAAGAAATTTCCTACATTTTCTCTATTAAGTAAATTCCACAGCGGACGAAAATGCCACCAATCGCACAAATAAAAAGCCCCGAGAGCATAATCATCGGGGCTTTTTATGTAACCGATTTCATTAAAGTGTTATTTACACAGGAGTTTCTTCCTCGTGACTTGGTAGGGCATTCCATACAGCTTTGACTAGAGTAGCCAGCGGGATGGCGAAAAATACCCCCCAGAATCCCCATAACCCACCAAACACCAGCACGGCCACAATGATTGCCACTGGGTGAAGGTTAACCGCTTCAGAAAACAGCACAGGGACCAAGACATTGCCGTCCAGTGCCTGAATGATGCCGTATGCCACAAGTAGCCAGTAGAACTGTGGTGTAAGCCCCCACTGGAACAAGCCAACAATCGCCACGGGTACCGTCACTGCCGCCGCACCGATATAAGGGATCAATACTGACAAGCCTACCGCCACCGCGAGTAATACCGAGTAACGCAAGTCAAGCAGAGCAAAAGTAATATAGCTAACACCACCTACAATAAGGATCTCCATAACCTTACCGCGAATGTAGTTAGAGATTTGCTCATTCATTTCGTGCCAGACTTTAGTCGCCAAGCGACGATTACGTGGTAGTACACCACTCGCCATCTCGATCATTTCATCTTTATCTTTGAGTAAGAAGAATACCAATAACGGCACTAAGATGAGGTAAACACCAAGCGTTGCCAGGCTGACCAGAGAAGCCAAGGATCCCTTAACCACCGTTTCGCCCATACCAATTGCCTGGTTCTTAGCGTTAGTCACCAGTGGTTCAACAATTTGGAAATGTTCAAGCTCAGGGAATCTTTGTGGAAGCTCCGCAATGAACCCCTGTAACCCAATGTACATAGTCGGAATATCATTAATCAGGTTGCCGACCTGTTGCCAGATAGTCGGAACCAGACCAAAAATAGCGACAATCATTAAGCTGGTGAAGCCCAGTATCACCAAGATAACCGCTAGTGTTCGAGGGATCCCCAGACGAGACATCTGAACCACTGGCCACTCAAGCAGGTAGGCAAGGACAATCGCCACCAGCAGAGGAGCGATAAGATTGCCGAAGAAATAAATCGTAATGAAACCAAACAGAAGAATCGCAACGAGGCTCACTGCATGTGGATCAGAAAAACGTCGCTTATACCAACGACTCACCATTTCAAACATTCAATAAGATTCCTTAGTCACTTGCATACAGTAGTAGCCATCTATTTGTTCACAACTGAGGTGAAATAAATGTCTATTAAGATATTGGGTTATATCGGTCATCGAACTTGCATCACTGACGAGTATCTGAACTTGTTCACCACCAGTCAGCGACTTAGTGTGACGCTTAGCAAGTAACAGTGCCATTGGGCACCGCTCTTGGCGCAAATCCAAAATATTCGGTTCCATTCTCTCGCCCGATGCTTATTATTACCGTCAGATATTGTATAGTGTTTTATTCCAACCGTCAGTGCAAATAGTGATGGTCGGCTCACTGGAACCAAATACCGAGTAGTGAACCCTAGCACTCTTCTGTGACGTGACCAAGAAACCATCTTAAATTTCGAGTGTCCAAGCGTATAGTCAACTTGCTAATATAAGCAACGAAGTGTTTACGAATAGTGGTTTAGAAATCAACGGAGTGTCATCTTTCATATATGTTTAAACGTATGCGTTCATTGGTCTGCTTATCTGTCGCAGCCGCTTTAACGACTCCTGCACCAGCGATGGCTAATAGTTTGGATCTACCAGACATTGGCACAACCGCAAGTAGCACCCTAACCATAGCGCAAGAGATGCAATATGGTGACGCCTATATGCGTATGCTGCGCAGCAGTAAGCCTATCGTCAATGACCCTGTACTTAACGAGTATATTGACAGTTTGGGTCACCGATTAGTTGCCAACGCCTCTGACGTTAAAACTCCCTTTACCTTCTTTATGATCCGTGACCGTAATATCAACGCCTTTGCGTTTTTTGGCGGTTACGTTGCTCTACACTCAGGCCTGTTCCTGCATGCGCAAAGTGAAAGCGAACTGGCATCCGTGGTTGCTCACGAAATTGCTCACGTAACCCAGCGCCACTTAGCGCGCAGTATGGAAGAGCAGGCACGACGATCGCCTGCTACTATGGCCGCACTTGCCGGTTCTTTACTTCTTGCAATAGCGGCCCCAGAAGCAGGTATCGCAGCGATTACCGCGACAACCGCAGGTAGTATGCAAGGACAGATCAACTACACACGCAGTAATGAAAAAGAAGCCGACCGTTTCGGCATTAACACCCTGTCTAAAGCAGGCTTCGATGTTAACGCAATGCCACGCTTCTTTGGGCGCTTAGCCGATGAATATCGTTATGCAAGTAAGCCACCGCCAATGCTGCTGACTCACCCTTTACCTGAAGACCGTATTACTGATAGCCGCGCAAGGGCACAAAACTACCCAGCAAGAAGAGTTGACCCTTCACTGGATTACCATTTAGCTCGTGCGCGTATCGTCGCCCGATACGCAGGCATTGACGCAAAGGCCGCTCAGGACTGGTTTAATCGTACAGAGAAGAAAGCTGCGCCAAGTGTTAAAGCGGCATTTCAGTACGGCAAAGCATTAGTCCACCTTGATAATAAAGAGCTGGATCAGGCGAGTAGCATTTTAAATAACCTCATCAAGCAGCAACCAAACAATCGCTTTTATCTTGATGCGCTGTCTGATCTTTATATCGCGCAAGATCAGGCGAATAAGGCACAAAGCATGCTTGAAAAGGCACTCCAGTCAGCGCCTAACAATGCTGTTCTGACCATCAACTATGCCAACTCACTGGTGAAGCAGGATAAAAATTCTGAAGCAGTAAAAGTTTTGCAACGCTACACCCATGACAACCCTGAAGATGTAAATGGCTGGCACCTGTTGTCCGAAGCCAGTATTCACCTTGGACTAAGTGATGAAGACTTAGCAGCGCGAGCTGAAATTCTGGCGCTAAAAGCCAACTGGAATAAAGCCATTCAGTACTATACACAGGCTAGTCAGCTCGCTGAGCTTGGCAGCTTAAAACAGGCAAGATACGATGCGCGTATTGACCAGCTCATGGTTCAGCGCGATCGATTCTTAGCACTACAATAATTAAATGGAGATTACTCTATGTCAGTCGTGATTTATCACAACCCTCGTTGCTCTAAAAGCCGTCAAACTCTTGCCCTACTGGAAGAGCGCGACATTCAACCTGAAATCATCAAGTACCTAGATACGCCACCAAGTATCGAGGAGCTAAAACAACTGATGTCTCAGCTAGAGCTAACTGATGTGCGCGCGATGATGCGTACTAAAGAGGATATTTATAAGGAACTTGATCTTAAGTCAGCTGACGATGAGACTCTGTTTAAAGCGATGGCCGAAAACCCTAAATTAATTGAGCGTCCGATTGTCGTTGCAAATGGCAAAGCGAAGCACGGTCGTCCACCGGAGCAAGTTCTAGAGATTCTATGAGCTGCCAGATAGTCATTCTTTATTACAGCCGCCACGGTTCAACCAGAGCTATTGCCCGGCAAATTGCACGTGGGGTGGAGTCCATCCCACAATGCGAAGCGATATTAAGAACTGTGGATGAAATCGAACCAACACACACTCAAGCCGCCGACCCTAGTATCACCATCAGCGAACTAAAGCAGTGTGATGGCTTAGCCATGGGAAGCCCGGTTTGGTTCGGTAATATGGCTGCACCACTGAAGCATTTCTGGGATAAGACTACTCAGCTATGGGTAGCAGGAGATTTAATCGATAAGCCCGCTTGTGTCTTTACTTCCTCTTCAAGCATGCATGGTGGGCAAGAGACCACTTTGCAAAGCATGATGCTACCACTGTTACATCATGGAATGATGATTTTAGGTATCCCCTACTCTGAGCCAAAACTGCATTCCACTCAGTCAGGCGGTACGCCTTACGGAGCGACATCGGTGAGCACAGAGCATTCACCGCTCAGTGAAGACGAAATTGAATTGTCACAACAACTTGGTAAGCGCCTGGCGCAAACCGCTTTAAAAATGAAGGACCACTAAATATGCAAGAGATGCAACCAACAACAAAGCTATATCGCCTGTTAGCTTTGTTCGGTAACCTTGCCCTGTTGGCATGGATTGCACTGTGGCAACTTTCTCTCTCTCCTCACCCACATATCAGCAGCACAACGCTAGCAATCGCTTGGGCAATTCCTCTGCTATTGCCGCTGCCCGGTATTCTGGTAGGTAAACCTTATACCCATGCCTGGGCTAACTTCGTCCTAATGCTCTACTTCCTGCATGGATTTACCATTCTCTACATCGATGATGGTGAACGTTGGCTCGCTGTGGTGGAACTTGTTCTGACCACCATCGCTTTCTTTGGCAATATTCTTTATGCGCGCACAAGAGGCAAAGAGTTAGGCATGAAGCTAAAACGACTGTCTAAGGTAGAGAAGGAAGAAAAAGCGCGATTTGAAGCGGATAAGTAATCAATAAAAAAGGGTCTGAATAATCAGACCCTTTTTTGTTATTGGGTAATCAATGCTGACTCACTGGTTTCTGTCACCGAGTCACTATTCGGTGATTCCGACTCTGGATTGATTTGCGGCTCAGGCGCTACATACGGCTTACCTTGCCATTCGAAGACCAGAATCATCTCTGTAGCGATGACTTCTGCAGCGACTTGGCTTGTTTGAGGCTGAACCTCTAGTGCGGTTGATTGCTCAGCTTGCGTAGTAGCCTCAATGTTTTGCTCAACAGCTAACTCACTGCCAGATTCTACAGTAGTAACCTCAGGCACTACAATCTGTGGCTGTTCAGTCACGCTTTCACGCTGCACCAGATCACCGAGACGGTTCACTTCCTGTTCAAACTCCTGTTCAGAAGAGAGCAAATGAACATTGAAAGTAACCTGGTTGCCCTGAATCTTCAGAATATCCAGCGATGCCACTGAACTCAACTTCTTAAGTTGATTCTCAAGCGTAAAGAAACCGACAGCATCGTTTAGCTCGGTAAATCGAACTTTAATCGCCTGTGAAGACTCACTAGCCACAACAACCGCGCTCTTCTTGGCGTAGTAGTCGCTGATTTGGTTAATCATCTTGTCAGCCGCATCTGCGCCATTGTTAGAGCCAGAAAGCGGCGCCTGACGTGTAATGCCGATAGTCGCAGGCTTTTGATCATATAGAGTCCAGCGAAGGCTATTATTACCTTGTGCTTTAACAACCAATACAGCATCTACAGGATAGCGTTGACTCGCCTGACCTACTGGTTGAATAAAACCACCCCAAAGGTCTGAAACCGCCACACCTGTGATATCGTCAAAGTCACCAACAGGCACAGTAAGAGGCAAACCACGCTTTTCAGCTTCAGCTTGCATCTGAGTAAGAACCGCAGAGTTTGAGTGTTCCCAAACGATGTTACGATCTGCCTGACCTTCCTCAACTAACCATACAAGTAAGTTGGCACGGGCAGCAGGCCAAACTGGCAGTTGCGCCTGACTCAGTAGAGAGCGGATATGCGGAGCACTAAAGCCCATTCGTAGGGTCTGCTCACCATTAGCCTGACCATAACTTAACTGGGCAAGGTATTGAGCACTCTGCTTAAGTGCTTTTTGAACGACCGGATTGGTCACCGCATTGCGATCACCTGAGGCTTTAACAATCACCTCTTTCATACCTTCTGCACGTGCTTGAGCATCGGCATTATCAACCGTCTGGTCTAGTACGATTTCAGTACGGTACAAATCAACATTGGTCAGAGCCATTGCTGGTAACGCTATCATTCCCAGAACGAGCAAAGCTAATTGGCGCATACACTTCCTAACATCAGTTTCTTACACGTTAAACGTCGATGATAAGCAACTATCGTGAACTGAGCAACTAAAGGTCTAGGATATCGTCACCGAATGCGACTTTCTCACTTCAACACATAAGGAGCGACTATTAATAAATAACCAAATATTTGATCAAGTTCAGATTGCAAACGTTTGGCATAATGATAAAATCCCGCGAATTTTATTTTTGTAAGGCATTTTTGCCTTGCTCTCCGCTTCGATAATTAAAGGAATAACAATATGAGAAATGCCATTCAAGGTGCACAGATGCTATTCGTCGCATTTGGTGCTCTGGTTTTGGTACCCCTGCTGACGGGCTTAGATCCTAGTGTCGCACTATTCGGTGCTGGTGTCGGTACCCTACTTTTCCAATTAATTACTCGCCGCAGTGTTCCTATTTTCTTAGCGTCTTCTTTTGCCTTTATTGCACCAATTCTTTATGGCGTTCAGACATGGGGTGTGCCTGCGACTATGGGTGGCCTAATGGCGGCTGGCTGTGTTTACGTTGCGATGGGCGCTCTAATTAAAGTTCGTGGTGTCGAAATCATCCATCGCCTGCTACCGCCTGTGGTTGTTGGTCCGGTAATCATGGTTATCGGTCTCGGTCTGGCTCCGGTTGCAGTAAACATGGCGCTGGGTAAAGTAGACGGTGCGCAAGTGATTGACGCTAATGCTTCACTGGTTATCTCAGTCGCGTCGCTGCTAACGACCATTGCTCTGAGCGTATTTGCCAAAGGTTTCCTGAAACTCACCCCAATCTTGGGCGGTATTGTGGTTGGTTACTGCCTAAGTCTTGGCTACGGTATTGTTGACTTTACGCCGGTACAACAAGCAGCATGGTTCGCACTGCCGAACTTCACCTTCCCTGAGTTCAACATTAACGCAATCCTGTTTATGATTCCTGTAGCGATTGCACCTGCTGTAGAACACGTAGGTGACATGCTGGCAATCTCTAACGTAACAGGTAAAAACTACGTTAAGAAGCCGGGCCTGCACCGCACTATCACTGGCGACGGGGTAGCAACAATTGCCGCTTCAATGGTCGGCGCGCCGCCAAATACGACTTACTCAGAAGTCACCGGTGCAGTAATGCTGACTAAAGCGTTTAACCCTGTGATCATGACGTGGGCTGCAGTATCTGCAATCGTTCTGGCACTGGTTGGTAAGCTAGGCGCTGTGCTACAAACCATCCCAATGCCTGTCATGGGCGGTATTATGATTCTGCTGTTCGGTTCTATCGCAACAGTCGGTCTGAATACCCTAATCAAAAACAACGTCGATCTACATAAATCGCGTAACCTTGTCATCGTTGCTATCACACTAGTATTTGGTATCGGTGGTATGGCTTTCGGTGTTGGCGAGTTCAGCCTACAGGGTGTAAGCCTATGTGGTATCGTGGCGATTCTTCTTAACCTTGTGCTACCGAAAGACCTTGGTGAAAACCATGTGGTAGATAACGCGCAGATGGAAGAAGAAGCGAAGTAGAATCGAGAGTCGAGAGTCGAGAAAAATTGAGAGGGTTGGCACTATGTGCCAACCCTCTTCTTTTTGATTCAATGAGTCAGATATCACCAACAAGGTGGTTGGTGTTAAATACACAACTCAGCAAATTGCGCTCGAGTAAGCGTTGCCAGATCTTTCGGTGCCAGTTCAATTTCTAAGCCGCGTTTCCCTGCACTAACACACATGGTTTCTTTTTGCTCAGCACTGATGTGAATAAAGGTCGGCAAAGCTTTCTTCTGCCCTAACGGACTAATCCCCCCAACCACATAGCCTGTCGTTTTTTGGGCAATATCTGGATCGGCCATATCGGCTTTTTTCGCTTTTGCCGCCTTAGCAGCCAGCTTAAGGTTTAGTTTCTGATCAACCGGAATAATTGCCACAGCTAGGTTTTTAGCTTCGCCGTTGAGGCTAAACAGCAGCGTCTTAAATACTTTGGCCGGGTCCTGACCCAATACCTGTGCAGCCTCAAGTCCGTAACTCTCCGCGCGAGGGTCATGCTCATATTGGTGAATGGTGTGAGCAACCTTTTTCTTTTTAGCGAGATTGATTGCAGGAGTCATACTCCCTCCTGTTCTGTGATAGAAACAAAAAGCGCCACTCCGAAGAGTGGCGCTTTAGATTAATGATATTTATAAGTTGTCGTCAACTTACTTGTATACCATCTCGCCTGATGGAGCGTATTTGTTTACGTCAACTGGGCTGTTTGCTTCCAGGTACTCTTTCAGTACTTCAGCGTCTACGAAGCCAGTGTTAACGTGACCTGGGTGACCAGTTAGTTTAGGGTAACCGTCACCACCAGCAGCGTTGTAGCTTGGTACAGTGAAGCGGTAAGTTTCGTCTAGACGAAGTTGTTTACCACCGATGAATACGTTAGAAACTTCACCGTTTGCTACCGTCATAGAGATACCAGCAAACTGAGCGTAAGCACCAGAATCTACTGGTTTAGTCGCTACTACGTTTAGGTAGTCTAGTACTTCTTGGCCAGACATATCAGTGTAAGTCAGGATGTTAGCGAATGGCTGAACTGTCAGTACGTCTTTGTACGTTACGTCGCCAGCTTCGATAGAGTCACGGACACCACCTGAGTTCATTACAGCGAAGTCTGCTTTCGCGCGCTCCATGTGAGATGTCGCAATCAGACGACCCAGGTTAGTTTGCTGGAAGCGAACTACGTTACGGTCACCTTCAAGCTTGCCGTTAGTCTCAGCAATCTTAACGTTTAGCTGAGCTTGGCCTTGCTCTTGGTATGGACGTAGGAACTCAAGAAGCTCTTGGTCTTGTGCAATTTCATCTTCAATAAGAACGCGCTGTTTCTTACCGTCGATCTTAACTTTCTTCTTCAGGTTCACTGGGATTAGGTCGTAGCTTACCATCTCAAGCTCACCGTTACGGAATTCGTAATCAGCACGGCCTACGTATTTACCCCATTCGTGCGCCTGAACAATGTAAGTACCGTTTTGCATGTCTGGCTTACATTCGTCAGAAGGCTTGAAGTTTTTCTTAACAACGTTTGGCGCTTCCATACATACTGGCTCTTGAGAGTGACCACCAACGATCATGTCCAGAGAACCTTCGTCCAGGTAACGAGCCAGAGCTACGTCACCCGGTGCGTTAACGCCACGTTTGCCATCTTCGTAGTGACCCATGTGAGTAACAGCGAAGATTAGGTCAGGTTTTTCAGTCTTCTCAAGTTCAGCGATAAGCTTCTTCGCTTCTTCTTTAGGGTCGCGGAAATCTACGCCACCGATGAATTCTGGGTTACCAATTTTTGCAGTGTCTTCTGTAGTCAGACCGATAACAGCAATCTTGATGCCTTGCTTGTCAAACATCTGGTAAGCCTGGAACATACGTTCGCCAGTCTTTTTGTCGTAGATGTTCGCTGAAAGCATTGGGAAGTTAGCCCACTCTTTCTGCTTGAATAGAACTTCTAGAGGGTTATCAAACTCGTGGTTACCTAGTGCCATTGCATCGTAACCAATTTTGCTCATACCTTTGAAATCTGGTTCAGCGTCTTGTAGATCAGACTCTGGAACACCTGTGTTGATATCACCGCCAGAAAGAAGTAGCGAGCTACCACCTTCAGCCGCGATCTCAGCGCGAAGTTCGTCAATAAGAGTCTTACGAGCAGCCATGCCGTACTCACCGTATTTGTTCTGCCAGAAGCGACCGTGGTGGTCGTTAGTGTGAAGAACTGTCAGCTTGTAAGTTTTGTCTGCTTCCCACTCATGTTGTGGTGCTGTTGCACAACCAGCTAGAGTTGCCAGAATTGCTGCGCTAATTGCGCTTTTTACGATCAGGCCTTGCTTCATTGTCATACCTTTTGAACTTTTAGGGTTTCCACTGCTTTTTATTACTGCTCTTTATGAATAGACAGACTTGGAAATTAAAGTGCTGAAAGAGCAGTAAAACTTGAACTAGTTTAAATTAACCTTATTGACCTGACAGTGTGATTTCATATTTATGTAGGATAGATCACCTTAATCTGCTATCGAATGTGTAACAAACCATCAAAGTTGCACCTGTTCTAATAAGTGATCACAAGCAAACGTTTTCATGTGCTTTTCGCACGATTGTGAGTTTGATTAACTAATCAACAGAATAAGATAACGCTGAGGAAAAGATGTTTAATTCCAGTGAGTTATTGTTATGTTATAACAACAACTTTAGAGTCAGCTATCGCTGGTGCTGAATAGAATATAGCCCAAAAATAAATACAAAAAAGCCGGCAGTTACGCCGGCTTTTGCAAATTTAGAAATCGTGTTTATTTGATTTCAATATGCTCAAAACCTTTGATCAGGTCATCAAGTGCTTTCATCTGTGCCAGGAACGGTTCTAGTTTATCTAGCGGTAGCGCTGATGGACCATCACAAAGTGCTTGATCTGGATTTGGGTGTGCTTCGATAAACAGACCAGCGATACCCGTAGCAAGACCCGCTTTCGCTAGCTCCACAGTTTGTTCGCGACGACCACCAGAAGCGGCACCAGATGGGTCACGCATCTGTAGTGAGTGAGTTACGTCAAAGATAATCGGGCTGCCGTTTGACGCTTTCTTCATCACACCGAAGCCTAGCATGTCTACTACCAGGTTATCGTAACCATGGCACGAACCACGCTCACAAAGAATGATGTTTTCGTTGCCACACTCGCTGAACTTATCAACGATGTTACCAACCTGACCAGGACTCATAAACTGAGGTTTCTTAACGTTGATTACCGCACCAGTTTTCGCCATCGCTTCCACCAAGTCAGTCTGGCGAGCAAGGAAAGCGGGTAGCTGAATAACGTCAACAACATCAGCAACAGGTTGAGCTTGTGCTTCAGTGTGCACGTCAGTAATGATCTTAACGCCAAAAGTATCTTTCAGCTCTTGGAAGATTTTCATCCCCTCTTCAAGACCAGGACCACGGTACGAATGTACTGAGCTACGGTTTGCTTTATCGAATGAAGCTTTGAATACGTATGGAATACCTAGTTTCTCAGTCACTTTTACATAGTGCTCACAGATCTGCATAGCTAGATCGCGCGATTCTAGGACGTTCATACCTGCAAACAGCGTGAACGGCTTGTCGTTTGCTACTGGAATGTCACCAACGTGAACAATTTTCTGTTCCATTTTATTCTCTCTATTTCGATGTCTGCCAACAGCTAAGCGTTGGACTTAATGTAAGGTCACCTGAGTTTCACTCATGGCGGTCACTTGATTCTTTAACAACTCTGCACCCGGATCATCCGGACACTGATCGATAAAATACTGATAGTCGCTCAATGCGATTTGGTGGCAATCAAGTTGCTGATAGATAAAGCCACGATCACGGATTTCATAAGGATCGTCTGGAGCAAACGTCAGCGCCAAATCGGTACACTTTAATGCCAGAGTATAGCGCTCTTCACGTAACAGAGCACTTTTCAGCAACGCCAGCCAGCGACCAATAATGGTTGGGTGATCGGTCTCTTGCAAATGCTTTGATTCTAGCTTCGCTAGTGGTCCTTTATGACCAATTAACCACGCCCCCAAGGTATGCTCAGAGACATACTCTCCATTAAACGGATTAATGTAGACTGGCTTTTCGTTGTACCACTCAAGCTTGAGTAAGAACTGAGTCGGGAAAGTGACGCCCACCAGAGGAAATCCCAGTTTTTGCGCTAAATAGAGCAAGATCGCTCCAAGGCTGACCGGGATACCTTTGCGACTTTGAAGTACTTTGTCGATAAAGCCATTATCTGAATGGAAGTAGCTTTCACGGTCGCCGTGAAACTCCCATTGATGATAGAACAAGCGCAATAGCGCATCGAAACGTTGCTTATCATCAAACTCATGCACTAAAGCGATTTCAGCTTCTTTTAGCAAGCGGTCAAGCTCAGCTTTCGCCCATTGAGCCTCAGTCTGAGGGTTGATAGCACTATTAAGCACTAACGCACCTTCCACCAGCTCCATCGCGTCGAAGTCTTCATCGAATAGTTCAAGCGTATTGGTTGTCATAACCTTATCAACCTAAATATCTATTAGCCGAAGAATAACGGCGTTTTAGTTACCGCTACTTTACCAGCCATTGCTAACCAACCTAATGCACCAAAGAATGAGAAGGTTCTTAGCAGTTTGTTTTTACCTAACTTCAGAGCAAAGAAGCCAAGAGCAATATACGCAAGTACACAGGTGATTTTTTCCGTTAGCCAAGGCGATTCTGGTGTAAATGGAATAAAGCCAGTGATCAGAATCAGGCCAATACCCGATAGCAACAAACAGGTGTCATTGATGTGCGGAAAAACCTTAAAGAATTTTTTCTCTAGCAAACCAGAGTTCGCCATCATCATCGCGAAACGTACCGATAGAAGTGTTGCACTGATAACGATAGTTAATAGGTGGAAATGCTTTAAACCTTCGTACATTGATATTCTCTCTTACTTCAGTGATGAATACTGACCGATGGTTACTCGATCGTTGTCACCATAGTCCTTGTAGGTAGCCACTTGGTCGTAGCCAAGTGATATTAATAATTCTCTTACCGCTTCGCCTTGCTCATAGCCATGCTCAAACATCAGCCAACCTTGCTTGGCAAGATAACTGCGAGCCTGAGTAGCGATATGTTTGATGTCTGCCAATCCTTTCTCGTCAGCAACTAAAGCACTTAGCGGTTCGAAGCGAACATCTCCCCGAGTCAGATGTGGATCTTCTTTCTCGATATATGGAGGATTGGAGACAATCAAAGCAAACTCTGTACCATCATCAATCGGTTCAAACCAACTTCCAGCTAAAAAGCGTGTATTGTGTAGCTTGAGAGCTTTTGCATTCGACTGAGCCAATTGCTGAGCTTCAGATTTTAAATCGACACCCCATATCTGACGCTGAGGTAATTCAGACGCCAATGCTAAGGCGATAGCTCCGGTACCCGTCCCCAAATCTAAGATATCACCCTGATTGTTAAGCGCTTTATCGAGAGCAATTTCTACCAGACGTTCAGTATCTGGTCTTGGGATCAACGTGCTTGGCGAAACCTTAAGTGGCAACGACCAAAACTCGCGTTCACCAACAATGTAAGCAACGGGCTCACCACTAAGTCTGCGTTCGAGCAGCGCTTGAAACGCATCTAGCTGTGACGAGGGTAAGATTTTATCCGGCCAGGTGAGCAGGAATGAGCGGGGTTTGTCGAGAGCGTGGCAAAGTAGCACCGCGGCATCAAGAGAGGGCGAATCACTGCCACTCTCCTGAAGTTGCTGTACGGCCTTTTTTAGTGTGCTTTCAACACTGTTATCAGCCGACATAGATTTAGTTGTTCTCTGCCAGTGCAGCTAACTGATCCGCTTGGTGCTCCTGAATTACAGGGTCAATCAAGCTTGCCACATCACCTTCCATTACTTCGTTAAGACGATAGATAGTCAGGTTGATACGGTGATCGGATACACGGCCTTGCGGGTAATTGTAAGTACGAATACGGTCACTACGGTCACCTGAACCCAGTAGGTTACGGCGCGTATCTGATTCTTCAGCAGCACGTTTTGCTTCTTCAGCCTGAATAATACGTGCAGCAAGAACTGCCATCGCTTTAGCTTTGTTTTTATGCTGAGAACGTTCGTCCTGACACTCAACCACTGTACCTGTTGGTAAGTGAGTAATACGGATTGCAGAATCAGTGGTGTTAACGTGCTGACCACCAGCGCCCGATGCACGGAACGTATCGATTTTCAGGTCTGCCGCTTTGATTTCTGGGATTTCCGCTTCTGGAATTTCCGCCATTACCGCCACAGTACATGCTGATGTATGTACACGACCTTGAGATTCTGTTGCAGGAACACGCTGCACTCGGTGACCACCTGATTCAAACTTAAGCACGCCGTACGCGCCATCGCCTGAAACCTTAGCAATCATCTCTTTGTAACCACCGTGCTCTGATTCGTTTGAAGACATGACTTCAACACGCCAGCCTTTTTTCTCTGCAAACTTGCTGTACATGCGGAATAGGTCACCAGCGAAGATACCTGCTTCATCACCACCGGCACCAGCACGGATTTCCAGGAAGCAGTTACGGTCATCGTTTGGATCTTTAGGCAGTAGAAGGATCTGTAGTTCATCGCTCAGACGCTCAATGGCTTCTTTAGCTTCTTTGATCTCTTCCTGCGCCATTTCGCGCATCTCTTCGTCGTCTTCATTCGCCATCTCTTCAGCGGCAACAAGATCTTCTTGAGCTTGCTGATAAGCTTGGAAACACTTAGTGACTTCTTCTAGTTGAGAGTACTCTTTTGACAACGCACGGAATTTATCTTGGTTACCGATCACATCAGGATCGCCCAAAAGATGTTGAACTTCTTCGTAACGCTCAACCAGTGTTTCTAACTTAGTTAAAATAGAGGCTTTCATAGTTTTCTTTAACTCGGGGTTTAATGAAGTCTGTAACTCGTAAAGATTATGAGTTTTCCAAACCTAAACTTTGTCTAATGGTAGCAAGCCGCGCTGGCTCGCCCTTCTCTGCGGCACTTTGTAAGGCGCGAGTAGGCGCATGAATTAATTTGTTGGTCAGTTTGTTACTGAGTTCAAGCAGTACTTTCTCTGCATCAGCACCCGCAGCAAGGGATTGCAGACTCTTACTGAGCAACTCTTCGCGAATTTCGTTCGCCGACTGACGGTACTCTCGAATGCTGTCTACTGCTTGTAGAGAACGCATCCACGACATAAATGCAGCACTCTCTTCGCTCACGATAGCTTCAGCTTGAATAGCCTCGATCTTACGCTGCTCAATATTACTATCAACAATAGACTGCAAATCATCCACTGTGTACAGGTAAGCATCGTTCAACTCACCTACTTGTGACTCTATATCACGTGGAACGGCGATATCGACTAACAGCATTGGCTGGAAGCGGCGAGATTTTAATGCGCTCTCAACCATACCTTTACCAATGATAGGCAGTGGACTCGCAGTAGAACTGATAACAATATCAGCTCGTGGCAAGTGGTCAGGAATCTCAGGCAGGCCGATAATCTCTGCGCCAAACTGCTCCGCTAAAGGCAATGCACGCTCTTTGGTTCGGTTAGCAACAATCATCTTAGTGCAACCGTTACCCGCAAGGTGCTTAGCCACCAGTTCAATCGTTTCACCAGCACCGACAAGCAACACTGTAGATTTCTCTAGTGACTCAAAAATATGTTTGGCCAACGTACACGCTGCGTATGCTACCGATACCGCATTGCCACCAATATCCGTTTCAGTCCTAACACGTTTAGCAACTGAGAACGCTTTCTGGAATAGTTTCTCCATTGATGAATCAACGGCTTTACTATCACGTGAGTCTGAGTACGCTTGCTTAACCTGTCCTAAGATCTGTGGTTCACCTAAAACCAGTGAATCCAGGCCACACGATACTCGCATCAAGTGACGGATTGCTGCCTGTTCTTCATGGATATAAAGACTTGGTTTTAGATCTTCAGGGCTAACCTGATGGAATTGAGAGAGCCAATCGATAATCTTGCTTTTACCACCAGACTTCACGTCACAGTAAATTTCCGTGCGGTTACAGGTAGAAATGATAACGCTGCCGTTAACCGATGGGCTATCGCCAAGCTGTTGTAATGCTTCAGGTAACTTCTCCGGGCCAAAAGCGACTTTTTCTCGCAGTTCGACTGAGGCCGTATTGTGGTTGATACCTATAGCAAGCAAAGACATGTATCGCGGATTCTCTGATTCAGATATGGACAAATAAGGACGGAATTTTACTTGATGCCCCCGTTTATTGAAAGGGGAATAAGGATATGTTTTCTTTAGTTCGTGATTTCAGTGATATAGTGAGGCCTAACTTTGGGCAAAACTGGATAAATAATCAGCAATGACGAAACATTTTCGCTCTCTTGTTATGCTGCTAGCAGGCGTACTTTTGCTAAATGGCTGTGCAACAATGGAAAGTACCACTAATGTTGAGTGGCAAACTCACCAACAGCGCTTAGCCACTATCGACTCTTATCAGGCAGCCGGGAAACTTGGATATATCTCTCCAGAGCAAAGACAATCGCTCAATTTCCAATGGTCACACTCAGCCACACTGACTCATTTAAGATTAACGACGTTTCTCGGTCAAACTGCACTTAACCTAAAAGCAACGCCGCAAGGTGCTGTAGTTGAAACCTATGATGACCAAAGCTACTCAGCCCCTACTCCCCAAGCTCTGATTCAACGTCTTACTGGTCTAAACATTCCAGTAGAGCAACTTAATGACTGGATGCTTGGCAGGCCAACTCAAGCAGACGACTATCAGTTAAGTCCGACGAATACACTGGCAAGTCTCACGAAGCAGGTCGGCCTGCAAACCTGGCAGCTCGATTACCTGACCTATCAAGATGTACAATACGCTGGTACTGCGTTACCGCTGCCAAAAAAAATCAAGCTAACCCAAGGTAGCATCTCGATTACTCTGTTTATTTCCAACTGGAACCTTAGCGAATGATCACGGAAACCACTCATTGGCCTTCTCCGGCAAAGCTTAACCTTTTCCTCTACATCACAGGTCGCCGTGATAATGGCTACCATGAACTGCAAACCCTGTTTCAGTTTCTCGATCACGGTGACGATCTTGCGATCACCGCCAATACTTCAGGCGAAATCACCCTTTCACCTGAAATCCCCGGCGTACCATTGCAAGACAACTTAATCTGGAAAGCAGCCAAAGCACTGCAACTCAAATCAGGTTGCCAACATGGCGCGCACATTGAATTAAACAAAATTCTGCCGATGGGTGGCGGTATTGGTGGCGGCTCCTCAAATGCAGCAACAACACTGGTTGCTCTTAACTTCCTATGGCAAACCAACCTGTCGGATGATGAGCTGGCGGAAATTGGTCTCAAGCTCGGTGCTGATGTGCCAGTCTTTACCCGTGGATTTGCTGCATTCGCAGAAGGGGTCGGCGAAGTTCTGACTAAAGCAGAACCAGAAGAAAAATGGTACTTGGTGGTAAGACCGGATGTTTCTATCGCTACCGTGGATATTTTCACTCATCCACAACTTACCAGAGATACGCCAAAACGTGCGCTGGCAACACTTCTTGACAGTGATTACGGAAACGATTGCGAAAAAATTGTTCGAATGCTGTACCAAGAGGTTGATAAGCAACTTTCATGGCTGCTACAATACGCGCCGTCGCGACTCACCGGGACTGGATCATGCGTTTTTGCCGAGTTTTCGAGCAAAAAAGAGGCAGAAAGCGTCCTTGGTAAACTGCCTGACACTGTCTCTACTTTTTTAGCCAAAGGCAAGAATCTTTCTCCTTTGCATGAGACACTCGCTAAGTACCGCTTAGCACACAAACAATCTATTTAAAAACTGGACGCAACCCTGAGGTTTCCACCGTGCCTGATATGAAGCTATTTGCTGGTAACGCTACACCTGAACTAGCCCAACGTATTGCTGATCGTCTATACATCTCTCTTGGTGATGCTACTGTTTCTCGTTTTTCTGATGGCGAAGTCGCTGTTCAAATCAACGAAAACGTACGTGGTAGTGATGTTTTCATCATCCAATCTACTTGTGCACCAACTAACGACAACCTAATGGAACTTGTAGTGATGATTGACGCAATGCGCCGCGCTTCAGCGGGCCGTATTACAGCAGTTATCCCTTACTTTGGTTACGCTCGCCAAGACCGTCGTGTACGTTCTGCTCGTGTGCCAATCACTGCTAAAGTTGTTGCAGATTTCCTTTCTAACGTTGGCGTTGACCGCGTTCTAACTATCGACCTTCACGCTGAGCAGATTCAAGGCTTCTTCGATGTACCTGTAGACAACATCTTCGGTACTCCGGTTCTTCTTGAAGACATGCAAGCGCGTGGCCTAGAAAACCCTGTTGTGGTTTCTCCAGACCTGGGTGGTGTAGTTCGTGCTCGTGCAACAGCTAAAGCTCTTGGTGATATCGACATCGCTATCGTTGATAAGCGTCGCCCACGTGCAAACGTATCTGAAGTAATGAACCTTATCGGTGATGTTGAAGGTCGTGACTGTGTAATCGTTGACGACATGATCGATACGGGTGGCACGCTATGTAAAGCAGCAGAAGCTCTAAAAGAGCGTGGTGCTAAGCGTGTATTCGCTTACGCAACTCACGCGGTATTCTCTGGTAATGCTGCACAGAACATTGGTAGCTCAGTACTAGACCAGGTAATCGTAACAGACTCGATTACAATGTCTAAAGAGATGCAAGCGACTGGTAAAGTGACAACACTAAGCCTTTCTCGCATGCTAGCTGAAGCGATTCGTCGTATCAGCAACGAAGAGTCTATCTCTGCAATGTTCAACTAATCGAACCCTCGATTAAACAGTTTTAAAAACACCCCACCTCGGGGTGTTTTTTTATTGCCGTTATATCCTCATCTCGCCCGATAGCGGAATTGTATGCTATGATACTGCGCTTTTTGAGATTCCAAGAGAGATCCTAGCCTTGAGTCAACAAATCAAACTTCTTGTCGGCCTTGCCAATCCTGGGCCTGAATATGCCAGAACTCGCCACAATGCGGGAGCATGGGTAGTAGAAGAGCTCGCACGTATTCATAACGTAACTCTAAAAAACGAAGCAAAGTTTTTTGGTCTTAGTGGGCGTATTATGGTTAATGGTCAGGATCTACGCTTACTCATCCCAACGACCTTTATGAACCTTTCAGGCAAGTCGATTGCTGCGTTAGCTAAGTTCTACCAGATCAAACCTGAAGAGATCATGGTCGCACACGATGAGTTGGACTTACCTCCAGGTGTCGCTAAATTTAAGAAAGGCGGTGGTCATGGCGGCCACAATGGCCTGCGCGATACCATTAGCAAACTTGGCAATTGCAAAGATTTCTATCGTCTGCGGATTGGTATCGGCCATCCGGGACATAAAGACAAAGTCGCCGGCTATGTGTTAGGCAAAGCACCGGCGAAAGAGCAAGAGCTTCTTGATGCAGCGGCAGACGAATCTGTACGTTGTCTGGACATTCTTATTAAGGATGGCCTATCAAAAGCGCAAAACCGTTTACACACGTTCAAAGCTGAATAAGGTTACTATCATGGGTTTTAAATGTGGCATCGTTGGCCTACCAAACGTTGGTAAATCAACTCTGTTCAACGCACTCACTAAAGCTGGCATCGAAGCGGCTAACTTTCCGTTCTGTACCATCGAGCCAAACACAGGTGTTGTACCTGTGCCAGATCTACGTCTAGACGCACTAGCAAAGATCGTTAACCCACAAAAAGTACTGCCAACAACAATGGAATTTGTTGATATCGCAGGCCTTGTAGCGGGTGCTTCACGTGGTGAAGGTCTAGGTAACAAATTCCTAGCGAACATCCGTGAAACTGACGCGATCGGTCACGTTGTACGCTGTTTTGAGAACGAGAACATCGTTCACGTAGCAGGTAAAGTATCACCAATCGAAGATATCGAAGTGATCAACCTAGAACTTGCTATGGCAGACTTAGATTCGTGTGAGCGCGCAATCCAACGTAATGCAAAGAAAGCAAAAGGCGGCGATAAAGACGCTAAGTTCGAACTGACAGTACTTGAAAAGCTACTACCAGTTCTTACTGAAGGTGGTATGGCTCGTACCGTTGAGCTATCGAAAGAAGAACTAGCAGCTGTAGGTTACCTGAACTTCCTGACGCTTAAGCCAACAATGTACATCGCTAACGTGAACGAAGACGGCTTCGAAGACAACCCATACCTAGACGCTGTTCGTGAATACGCGGAAAAAGAGAACAACGTAGTTGTCGCTGTATGTGCTGCGATTGAATCTGAGCTTTCTGAGCTGGACGACGAAGACCGTGAAGAGTTCCTAGCTGACATGGGCATTGAAGAACCAGGTCTGAACCGCGTAATTCGTTCTGGTTACGAACTGCTTACTCTACACACTTACTTCACTGCTGGTGTTAAAGAAGTACGTGCATGGACAATCCCTGTTGGTGCGACAGCGCCACAAGCAGCGGGTAAGATCCACACTGACTTTGAGAAAGGTTTCATCCGAGCTGAAGTTGTTGGCTACGATGACTTTATTCAGTTCAACGGCGAAAGTGGTGCGAAAGACGCAGGTAAATGGCGTTTAGAAGGTAAAGAATACATCGTTAAAGATGGCGATGTTGTTCACTTCCGCTTCAACGTATAAATACTAGCCAAGTCTTTGACTTTAAAAGCCAGCACTCTTGCTGGCTTTTTTATTGTTTGCGGTAAGAGAAATAAATTAAACCCACAATCTGGTGTCATTTTGTTATCAGTTTTCGATCATTAACACGCCTCTTTGCTTAAAAAGAAACCGAACAGTTGATTTCTGGGGATTTATTCAAAAAAACTGTTGACGACTTTGCCTCAACTTCGCATAATGCGCGCCGTTCCCGACGATAAGGCAACGAATCGAAGAGAACAAAAACATGGTAT
>NZ_AEVS01000039.1 GCF_000189255.1 Vibrio brasiliensis LMG 20546
GCTTCAGGTGAGTTGGCATCGATGTAATACGCGCGCATCTCACCAATATCATCCTCTTCCGCTGTATTCTTCTTACCATTTACCTTAGTTCGAAGGTCTAACGTAACCACATCATCGACTGGGTTAGACAAGTTGATCGTAAAGGTCGCTACGCTACCCTCTGACACCGTACCTGCACCTGTAACTGTCAGATCTGGGCGGTCATTATTACCAAGTTCACCACCGTCCTGAATGATCGCAGTCCCACTCTTCGAGTCATTCGCTTCAGCCTGAGCTTCCGTCGCACCCGTTAAAGTGAATGTCTCATCACCCTCGTAAACTGGGTTTTGATCATCGTCGGTGGTTTGAACTTCAACTTTGAAACCTTCATTTCCTGCTGGCAGGTTGAAGTAAAGTCACCGTTGCTGTCAACCGTAACGTCTTGAGATTTTTCGACACC
>NZ_AEVS01000038.1 GCF_000189255.1 Vibrio brasiliensis LMG 20546
TTCGGGTTGGGAATTCAAGGGCAGGCGAGAGGCGAGAGGCGAGAGGCGAGAGGCGAGAGGCGAGAGGCGAGAGGCGAGAGGCGAGAGGCGAGAGGCGAGAGGCGAGAGGCGAGAGGCGAGAGGCGAGAGGCGAGAGGCGAGAGGCGAGAGGCGAGAGGCGAGAATATTATCTCTTCGCTGGGACAACTCCTGTCAACACCTTTAACACTAAAGGTTCTATCAACTCACTACCCGCCCCCAACATCTCGAAGGACGAAGTCCGACCCAGCTTTCCAGTAGCGAAGCGTTCTAGTTATCCAAAAGGCATAGCCCGTTCTGTTTACGTAGCATAAAAAAACGAACCCAGTGGGTTCGTTCTTTAATCTCTACTGCGTTTCTTTCCAAATCGCACAAGGCTCAATTTTGGCGCGTTGCAGTTTATGCTTATCACGTTCAGCATCACGCTTGAATTTATAAGGGCCTAGTACCACTCGGTACCAGCTGCTGCCTTCTTTCTTGCGGATCTTACTATTGATGCCCTGGAAAGCGATATCAAGCTTACGTGCTTCTGCCTGCTTGGCGGTCTTATAAGCGCCACACTGCATGATGTATGGAATTTCCGATACCACCTGCTCTTTGGCCTTAACCTCCACTTCCCGGCTCGGCAGGGAATCCACGTAGTCCCACTTCTCCTCTGGTGGAGGCGGAAGTTTCGCTTGTGTCGTCGGTTTTGGTTTTGGCTTAGCTTTCTCAACGACAGGCGGTGGTGGCTCAGGATCGTTACTAAGGGTATACAGACCATAACCAAATCCGCCCACCAGCAATATCGCTAGCAGACCACTGCGCCAAGGTTTACGACGTGGGGCAGATTTCTTCTGTGTCGGCTTACGGCCATTACCGCCGCGGCCTCTTTTAACGTAATCTCGATTCGCCACTACTTAACATCAATATTATTAATTACCACTGCTGATATGTTAATGCAGATTGCCACTTGATGACAGAGTATAAATGGAAGCGGCACATCAAAATGTGCCGCTGAAAGGTATGATTTACAGTACTCGCGGAGGCGCAGCACTTTCACGAACAACCAATTTCGTCTCGAGTAAACGAGACCCTGCTCTTACGTCATGGCCACGCAACAACTCAAGCATCATTAGCATCGCTTGACGACCAATCTCATAGCGAGGCTGTGAAATGGTAGTTAGCGGTGGATCGCAGTACTGGGCAAAGTGGATATCATCGAAGCCCACTACAGACAGGTCTTGTGGGACACGAATACCAAGCTTCTTAGCTTCTTGAATAGCACCAATCGCCATCGCATCATTATGACAGAACACTGCCGTTGGTGGCTCAGACAACGCAAGCAACTGACGAATTGCCTTAGCGCCATCCTCAAATGAGAAGTCGCCAAATGTGCAGTAACTAGGGTTCATCGTGATACCTGCTCGACGAAGCGCCTGCTGATACCCCTGGTGACGGAACTGACATAGTACTGCCGACTGTGGACCTGAGATTTGCGCTACACGCTTATGCCCCATTTGAGTGAGGTAATTCACAGCTTCAAATGCGGAAGTCAGGTTGTCGATATGTACGGTAGGGAGTTCAAGTTCTGGTGCAAACTCACACGCCATAACCATAGGCGGCAAGTTTTTCTGTTCAGGCTTACTCACATCGAAAGGAAGATCAGTACCAAGCAATAACATGCCATCAGCTTGTTTGGTAAACACCAGGTTCACAAATGAACTTTCGCGTTTCTTCTGCTGACCACTATCACCGAGTAGAACGATATATCCATGCTCCATTGCCGCATCTTCGATACCTCGAATGATTTCGGTGTAGTAAGGGTCACAAATATCAGGAATGATCGCGATGATTGTTTTTGATTCATTACGACGCAAATTACGCGCCAGCGAGTTTGGTGAATAACCAGCTTCTAGTACAGCATCCTCGACTCTCTTCCGTGTCGCTGATGATACTTTCTCCGGATTCATCAGCGCTCTTGATACAGTCGCTGTTGATACTCCCGCAAGCTGGGCAACATCCTTCATTGTCGCCATATAAAATTAACCCTCTTCGTTTCCTTAAACGGTAGCGCGATTGCCACCTAAGCTTCTAGTTGAAATATATCTCACCGTCCAAACGGCCAAGATGGTGTCGATTCGTAGGCTAAATACCTATCTTCTCATTAATTTGCCTCAAGCAATCGTTTAACTCGCAAATTATGATTCGAGAGCAACACATTGCACAAGACCTAGTTTATTCATTTCAAAACACAAAGTTACGGGAGATTTAACAAAATGGGCAGTCAGGGCGAGATTTTGATCACAAATAAATGAAAAAGGTGTGAATATTAGCTTTCTCAATAACTAACAATTTCAATCATCAGTCTAAAACACCTTATTCGTGCAACAAAAATGCTACCTGTTTAGCTAAGATCTTGTGGCTCGATATCAAGGCTCCAACGCACTTTCTTGGCAGCCGGTAGCAACTGAATGGCAGGTTTAGCACTGGCCAATAGCTTCTGCATTACAGGGCGACTCTGCGTCTGAAGCAACAGTTGCCAGCGATACTTCCCAGCCCTCTTTGCCAATGGCGCAGGAGTGGGACCCAACACCAGACAAAACTCATCGAATAGAGGGTGTGCCTCTAATGTATGCCGTACCTGACGCAGAAACTCTTCAACAACCTCAGACTGGTTAGCTTCAGCTCGGAACAGAGTTAAGAAGGAGTACGGCGGTAACTGAGCCAGTTTGCGCTCTTGCAACGCAGTGTCAGCAAAGTGACGATAGCTTTTCGTCAGTAGTGCCTGCAACAAGCTGTGCTCGGGATGGTGAGTTTGCAATACCACTTCGCCCGGCTTACTTGCACGACCAGCACGACCAGCCACCTGAATAAAGAGCTGTGCCAAACGTTCAGAAGCACGAAAGTCACTAGAGTATAGTGAGCCATCTACATCGAGCAGAGCCACCAGGGTTACATCAGGGAAGTGGTGACCTTTTGCCAGCATCTGAGTGCCAATCAAGATCTGATATTCACCATTCCGAATGGCTCCTAACGCATTCTCAAGACTGCCTTTTCTTCGTGTACTGTCCCGGTCGATACGAATGGTTTTATATTCCGGAAACAGCTCAGCGAGCTGCTTTTCAAGTTGTTCAGTACCTACACCTACCGTCACCAGATGCGTTGAGCCACACCCCTGACATTGATGAATAATCGGCTGTTGAGAACCACAGTGGTGGCAACGTATTTCATTGCTATATTGATGGTAAGTGTAATAAGCGTCACAGCGCTTACATTCAGCGATCCAACCACACTCATGACACATCAAAGCAGGTGAGAATCCACGTCGATTGAGAAACAGCATAACTTGGTTACCCTGTTTAAGGTGCTTACGCATCTCTGCAATCAATGGGGCTGATAAGCCACTCTCCAGGTATAAGCCTTTGACATCGAGGACCTTATTGGTCGTCGGTGTAGCGCTACCAGCACGAGAAGAGAGAATAAGATGGTGATACTTACCCGCTAATGCGTTGTGCAACGTTTCCAGAGCAGGTGTCGCCGAGCCAAGTACGATAGGTATCTGCTCTTTATTAGCTCGCATCACTGCGACATCACGAGCATGGTAACGCAGACTATCTTGCTGCTTATATGAGGCATCATGTTCTTCATCGACGATGATGATGCCTAGATTCGCAAATGGGGTTAATAATGCAGAACGTGTACCTATGACTATTCCGGCCGCATTATCACGTGCACTAAGCCAGGCATTGAGTCGCTCTGTATCATTGAGTCCAGAGTGAATCACTTCTACAGGAACGTTAAAACGCTTCCTAAAGCGGTTGATGGTCTGGGGAGTCAGACCGATTTCAGGTACCAATACCAGTGCCTGTCGCCCCTTTTCTAATACTGGCTTAATCAGATTAAGATAGACTTCTGTTTTACCAGAGCCAGTCACCCCTTCAAGCAGGTAACAACCAAACCCTTCGCCACTATTCACTGTCGCGATGGCAATCGCCTGCTCCGAGTTGAGTTTAGGCTTGTCGACATTCGCTTCAACATCATGGCGCCAGTCGCGGATAACAGGTTTATTCTCTATTGATTCAATCCAACCTTTTTCAGCCAGATTTTTCAGAACAGACGAAGAAACTTCTTCGTCAACAAACCTCTGATGCGCGACGGCTCCATGCTCCAGCATACGCATCACTTTGGCTTGCTTGACCGCTCGACCGAATCCTTGCATAAGCTGGTCGCGACCTTTAGAGGTAAGCTGCCACTCTACCAGAGTCGCAAAATCCGCCTCTTTGCCTTTGCGTAACGCACTTGGCATCGCATTAAGTAAGGTGTCACCAAGTGGGTACTGATAAAACTGGCTGCACCAAAGTAATAGTGAGTAGAGCTGTTGTGGCCAAACTGGCTGACTATCGAGCACCTGTTTAATCGGTTTTAACTTGTCGAAGCCAAACTCCGACTCATTGACCAACGCCGTAACAATCCCAACCAATGTCTGACGTCCAAAAGGCACAGAAACACGTCCACCAATAATCGGAAACATGTGGTTAGGGATCTGATAATCAAACTGTTTATCAAGTGGAACAGGCAGGGCCACACGGGCAATCGTTGGTCGCATATAGGCTTTAGAGCTCAGTGATAGATAACATTGATTAGTCTAAGGGAAAAGAGATTGGGTTGAAAGAGAGCCAAGTCAGCCCTGCCCACTATAATCCGGCTAAAAAAGTAGCAAATTTCTTCTTAATCGGCTTGATCCTAACCGACGTATTCATTACTATATCGCGCCTTAGAGATATGGCTTGCTCTTTTGCAGCGGTATCCTAAATACTTTTTATTAACTACGTGTGGTGTCCGGCTTAGAATCGGATAGCGACACGGCCTATATTCAGAGGTTCTCCCATGAAAACTGGTATCCACCCAGAATACAAAGCAATCAAAGCGACTTGTTCTTGTGGTAACTCTTTCGAGTTCAACTCAACTCTAGACAAAGATTCTATCCACCTAGACGTATGTGACAAATGTCACCCATTCTACACTGGTAAGCAACGTATCGTTGATACAGGCGGCCGTGTTGATCGCTTCAACAAGCGTTTCGGTGCTCTATCAAGCAAGAAGTAATCACTTCCTTGTGACCGAATTAGAAAAAGGACGCTCAGGCGTCCTTTTTTGTTATCTGCTATTCGTCGCTAAGCCAATTTTCAGATTAATCTATTACATTTAGTCAGATTCGCTAGCCATATCTCTATTCATCTGGTCTTATCTCCAGTCAATTACTACTTTTTCTTGCTTTAGCTCGCATTCTCACCTAGGCAGCTTGACTTAGTTACTCTAGAATGGATTCCCCCTTTCCATATAATTATTAACGAGTACCTACACCTATGTCAGACGACAATCGCGAAGAACTATCCCCTGAAGAACAATTTCGCCAACAAGCATTGGATTACCACGCATCCCCTACCCCAGGGAAAATTGAAATTGCACTTACAAAGCCAGCAGAAACAGCTAAAGACTTAGCTCTGGCATACAGCCCGGGTGTGGCTGAGCCAGTACGCGAAATCGCACAAAATGCAGATAACGTTTATAAGTACACTTCTAAAGGCAACATGGTCGCTGTTATTTCAAACGGCACCGCGATTCTTGGTCTTGGTAACTTAGGTCCTCTTGCGTCTAAACCTGTAATGGAAGGTAAATCTCTTCTATTCAAACGCTTTGCAGGCTTAGACTCCATCGATATCGAAGTTAAACACCGCACTATCGAAGAGTTTGTTGATACTGTTGCGAACATCGCTGATACCTTCGGTGGTATCAACCTTGAAGATATTAAAGCACCAGACTGTTTTGAGATTGAAAAGCAGCTTATTGAACGTTGTGATGTTCCTGTGTTCCACGATGACCAGCACGGTACTGCGATTGTTACTGCTGCAGGTATGCTTAACGCTATCGAACTACAAGGTAAGAAACTGGAAGACGCGACTATCGTCTGTCTGGGTGCAGGCGCAGCGGCAGTAGCATGTATGGAGCTATTGATTAAGTGTGGCGCTATGCGTGAAAAGATCTACATGCTAGACCGCAAAGGTGTAATCCACACTCGTCGTGATGACCTGAACGAATACAAACAGCTATTTGCTAACAACACTGACAAGCGCACACTTGAAGATGTTATTGAAGGTGCCGATCTGTTCCTGGGTGTATCAGGTCCAAACCTACTTTCTCCAGAAGCTCTTGCGCTGATGGCAGATAAGCCAGTGGTATTTGCATGTTCTAACCCAGATCCAGAGATCAAACCTGAACTTGCTCACGATGTACGTCAGGATCTAATCATGGGTACAGGCCGTAGTGACTACCCTAACCAGGTTAACAACGTACTTTGTTTCCCATTCATTTTCCGCGGTGCACTAGATGTTCGTGCAAGTGAGATCAATGATGAAATGAAGCTAGCTGCCGTAGATGCAATCCGCCAGCTTGCTAAAGAAGAAGTGCCAGCAGAAGTTCTTTCAGCGGCAGGTGTTGACGCGCTTTCTTTCGGTCCGGGTTACATCATTCCTAAGCCAATGGATCCACGTCTTCTTCCACGAGTTGCTAAAGCTGTTGCACAAGCAGCAGTCGATTCTGGTGTTGCTCGCATCGAGATGCCAGAAAACTACATGGCATAATCAAGCAATATTGCTGAAGCCATAAACACAAAAAACCGCTGCATTAGTCAGCGGTTTTTTATTTGGTTCATGATGTTATCGGCTTTCTAGCGAAAAATTGAGGTGCTACGATTTTTTATTATTCTTCATCAAACGCTTCGAACTCAATTCCCATCTCTGTCATCAGTTTTTTCACTTCTGCAGGAATATCGTCTGGACGATCTTTACGTAAATCTTCATCCGTCGGCAACGGTTGACCTGTATATGCATGCAAAAATGCTTCACACAATAGCTCACTATTTGTTGCGTGGCGTAGGTTGTTAATCTGACGACGCGTACGCTCATCAGTTAAAACCTTCAATACTTTCAATGGAATAGAAACTGTAATCTTCTTTACTTGTTCGCTTTTCTTTCCATGCTCAGCGTATGGGCTAATGTATTCGCCATTCCAATCTGCCATTGCGCACCTTTTATCAATTTTTATGTTTGAAAATAGAATCCCCAATTTTAGCGGTATTTATAGCCACAAGCAAAGACATATAGACGTCTAGAAGTGTTGACGTCCCAATAAATGACAAGTAAAGTGATTTGAAGAGAGGATTGGAATAGTCACTATACGACTAAAACAATGTATAGGCTATTCCAAAGCAGAAGTCATTTAAGGTCGAAAGGAAACACTTATGAGCACCCGCAAACCAGCCACAATCGCGGTACGTACTGGTATCGAGTCAGACACACAACATCACGCAGTTGTTCCACCAATTTACCTTTCGACCAACTACGGTTTTCCAGCGTTTGGAGAAGTGCCTAAATACGACTATACACGATCAGGTAACCCAAACCGTGGCCTGCTAGAAACCGCTCTGTACGAACTTGAGTCGGGCAAAGGTGCAGTGGTCACCAACTGTGGTACATCGGCACTTAACCTGTGGGTTTCTGCTTTCTTAAGCCCGGGTGACATCATCATCGCACCTCATGACTGCTACGGCGGTACTTATCGCTTATTTAATACTCGAGCTAATAAAGGTGACTTCAAGGTACTGTTTGTCGACCAGTCTGATGAAAAAGCCTTTGCTGAAGCATTAGCACAAAAGCCAAAACTGATTCTGCTGGAAACCCCTTCAAACCCTCTGGTTCGAGTCGTCGATATTGCTGATGTGTGTCAAAAGGCAAAGCAAGTTGGTGCTCTTGTTGCTGTCGACAACACTTTCCTGACTCCTGTGTTCCAAAAGCCTCTTGAGCTTGGCGCTGACTTTGTCATTCACTCAACAACCAAGTACATCAATGGTCACTCAGATGTCATTGGTGGCGTGGTGATCACTAAACAAGAGGAACATGCTGAAGAGCTGGCTTGGTGGGGCAACTGTATCGGCGCAACGGGCACTCCTTTCGATAGCTACATGACCTTACGCGGTATTCGTACCTTAGGTGCACGAATGAAAGTGCATGAAGAGAGCTCAAACAAAATCCTAACTTATCTACAAACTCAGCAGTTTGTCGGTAAGATTTATCACCCTAGTCTGCCAGAGCACCCTGGGCATGAGATTGCCAAGAAACAGCAAACAGGCTTTGGTTCAATGCTCAGCTTTGAATTCGCAGGTAGCTTCGACCAATTGAAGTTCTTTGTCGGTGAACTTGAACTGTTCTCACTCGCAGAATCACTGGGCGGTGTGGAAAGCCTGATTTGCCACCCTGCCTCTATGACACACAGAGCGATGGGTGAAGAAGCATTAGCGGAAGCGGGCGTATCTCAGCAACTTCTGCGTCTCTCTGTTGGCCTTGAAGATGCCGATGACCTAATTGCCGATCTACAGCAAGCATTTACAAAAACTGCGGAGGCTTTGTAATGTCACAAGAACGCCAGTTACATAAGTTTGGTGGCAGCAGTTTAGCTGACCCCGAATGTTATCGTCGCGTGGTAGGTATCCTCAAAGAGTACTCCAAACCTGATGACCTTATTGTCGTTTCTGCCGCAGGAAAAACCACTAACCGTTTGATCGCTTTTCTCGAAGGATTAGCCACCGACGGACGCATTGCCCATGAGGAGCTGCACACATTAAGACAGTTTCAAACTGAGTTAGTCGAAGAACTGATTAATGGCGAAGCTAAACAACAGTTACTGGCTACGCTAAGTGATGAGTTCAGCACTTTGGGTGAGCTCACTTCCCCACTAAATGAAGCAGAAAAAGCGGCCGTATTGGGTCACGGTGAAGTCTGGTCATCTCGTCTGCTTGCTGCATTACTTAATCAGACTGACTTACCGGCAGTCGCACAAGATGCGCGTGCGTTCCTACGTGCAGAAGCAGGCACTCAGCCAGAGGTAGATTTTGGTTCCTCTTACCCGCTAATCAAAGAAGTCCTCGTCCAACATGCTCATCACCGTATCGTGATTACTGGATTTATGGCTCAGGATAGCCAGGGGCATACTGTTCTGCTTGGTCGAAACGGTTCTGACTACTCAGCGACCGTAATTGGGGCATTGGCGGAAGCCAGCCGCGTAACCATCTGGAGTGATGTAGCAGGTGTTTACAGTGCTGACCCTAGATTAGTGAGTGACGCCTGTTTATTACCGCTGCTCCGTTTAGATGAAGCGAGCGAGTTGGCTCGTCTGGCGGCTCCTGTTCTTCATAGCAGAACCCTGCAACCCGTCGCTCAAAGCGCGATGGACTTGCACCTTCGTTGCAGCTATCAGCCAGAATCTGGTTCGACACGTATTGAGCGAGTACTAGCATCAGGACGAGGCGCAAAAATTATCTCGTCTCTCGATGAAGTGTTACTGATCGAGCTGTATTTTAGCTCAGGTCATGATTTCCAACGAATTGAAAACGAGGTGCTGGCGAGCCTGAAACGAGCTCAGCTAGAGCCACTTACATACGAAGTTCAACCAGATCAACACTCAATCCGCCTTGCTTACACCAGCGAAATTGTTGGCGGTGCTCTGGAACATCTTCAGGATGCGGCAATCGAAGCTGAAATAAAGCTTAAAGAGGGTTACTCGATGGTTGCGGCTGTTGGTGCTGGCGTAACCAAGAATGCGAACCACTGTTATGGCTTCTACCAGCAGCTAAAAAACTCTCCGGTCGAGTTTATATCTGAATCTCAATCAGGTTTAAGTCTGGTTGCCGTGCTACGCAAAGCCAACACTAAGGTGCTGGTTAAATCTATCCATAGCCAACTGTTCCAGGCGCAAAAACGAGTCGCCATTGCATTATGTGGTAAAGGAAATATCGGTTCCAGCTGGCTTGAGCTGTTTGCTGAACAGAAAGTGGAGTTAGAGAAACGCCACGGTATGAATTTCGAACTGGTCGCTGTTATCGATAGCCAAACCTACTGGTTCAACCAAGATGGAATAGATGCGACTCAGGTGACGAGTCACTTCGATGAAGAAGCGGTAAGCCATGAAGGAAGTGACTGGATTAAGATTCTTGGTTCAATCCAGGGTTACGATGACTTAGTGGTATTGGATGTAACGGCGAGCCAGACTCTGGCAGAACGCTATTTAGAAATAGCAGAACAAGGGATGCACCTGATTTCTGCCAACAAAGTAGCCGGTTCAGCATCGAGTGATTACTACCATCAAGTGCAAGATGCCTTCGCCAAGATCAACCGTCATTGGCTGTACAATGCGACCGTGGGCGCAGGTCTGCCTATCAACCATACTGTTCGCGATTTACGTGAAAGTGGTGACGATATTATTGCTCTGTCGGGCATTTTCTCTGGGACACTTTCATGGTTGTTCCAACAATATGACGGTAGTGTACCTTTTGCTGAGCTAGTTGATCTGGCATGGCAGCAAGGCCTGACTGAGCCAGATCCACGTCATGATCTCGATGGCTCAGATGTAATGCGTAAGTTGGTGATCTTAGCGCGAGAGTCAGGACTGGAAATTGAACCTGAAGCGGTCAAAGTAGAAAGCCTGGTACCGCAAGAATTGTCGCAGCTGTCTATTGATGAGTTCTTTGATAGCAGCCAACTACTTAGCGAACTGCTCGCAGAACGCCTGGAAAAGGCTCAGAGAGAAGATAAAGTGCTACGTTATGTGGCACGTCTCGAAAAGAACGGCACGGCTTCTGTAGGCGTCGAGGCGCTGAATAAAGAGCATGCTTTGGCTAACCTACTTCCTTGCGACAACATCTTCGCTATAGAGAGTAAGTGGTACAAAGACAACCCGTTAGTTATTCGCGGACCAGGGGCTGGCCGGGAAGTCACTGCCGGAGCTATTCAGTCAGATCTGAACCTGCTATCAAGTCTACTCTAAACCTTCGGGCGCTGAATCATACAGCGCCCTTTCTTTTTCAGCGCTTCCAGCCCAAAAGGACAAGTTGCAAATTAACTTGAAACCACCTAATAATGAACTTGAGAAAAATTCATAATCACACAGTTGACATTAAATCGTATTCAATTCATTCTGTAGACATATAGACGTCTAAACGTCGATTTCAAGTTTATGAGTTTTTTGGCATGGATGGCCACTGGGAGAGAGTAAGATGGGATACACACACGCAAGTCATATCGACGCCTTAAATCAGAATGTTGCTGAGCTATCTGACAACATCAATGTTTCATTTGAATTCTTCCCGCCAAGTAATGAGAAGATGGAAGAGACTCTGTGGAATTCTGTTCATCGCCTTAAAAACCTTAAACCTAAATTTGTCTCTGTTACTTACGGTGCGAACTCAGGTGAGCGTGATAGAACTCACTCGATTATTAAAGAGATCAAAGCTGAAACAGGTCTGGTTGCAGCTCCGCACCTAACTTGTATCGATGCATCCCGAGAAGAACTGATCCAGATCGCAGACGACTATTGGGCTAACGGCATCCAAAATATCGTTGCTCTACGTGGTGATATTCCACCGGGCGGCGGTAAACCAGAAATGTACGCATCAGACTTAGTTGAACTACTGAAAGCTCGTCATGATTTTGATATCTCTGTTGCTGCTTTTCCAGAAGTACACCCTGAAGCTAAAAGTGCTCAAGCAGATCTACTCAACCTGAAACGCAAAGTAGACGCAGGTGCAAACCGTGCAATCACTCAGTTCTTCTTTGATGTAGAGAGCTACCTACGTTTCCGTGACCGTTGTGTGGCGGCAGGTATCGATGTAGAGATTGTGCCGGGCATTCTACCTGTATCAAACTTCAAACAAGCTTCCCGCTTTGCAGCTCAGAACGCAGTGAAAGTTCCTGGTTGGATGGCTAAGCAGTTTGAAGGACTAGATGACGATCCGACAACTCGCCAGCTTGTTGGTGCAAGCCACGCGATCGATATGGTAAGAATTCTGAGCCGTGAAGGTGTAAAAGATTTCCACTTCTACACTCTGAACCGTGCCGAAATGACTTACGCACTATGCCATACATTAGGCGTACGCCCTCAAGGCTAATAAACAAGATTGAAATAAAAATGGCCGGTGACATCATCGGCCATTTTTATTTGTCTAAGCCAAAAACAACAAAGGCTGAACATTGAGTTCAGCCTTTGGTGCACAGTCTTAGGGAAGCCCCTATTACTCTACTTCGTCCATTTTACCAAGTAGGTTACGAATACGCTCTTGCCATGCAGTGTGCTCTTGTTGCATCTGCTGTGCTTGTTGCTCTAACGCTTCACGGCTGTTACGTAATTCGCTTGCTTCTGTAGCTAGCTTTTCTTTTTCTTCTTTTAGTTCTTCTACTTCCATTTGCAGAAGGGCAATAGTATCAACTGCAGTTTGGATTTTAGCTTCTAGTTGTTCTAGTACTTCAAAAGACATCTTGGCCTACCTATATGTTATTCCGAGAAAGGTTTTGGTCAGCGATGATCCAAACCCGTTTTGTTCCATTCTACTCAGCCGAGCGCTGATAGACACGCCCTATATTGGATATTTTTCATCATTCGCTTAAAAAAACAGCGTAAATTGACAATAGCTTTACATCTGAGTCTCAAGCGCCTAATTGCACTCTATTTAAGCGACTAAATTGATCCTCTTCAACTCCCTATTAAGTAAAAAGGCAAACGTTTCCTTCTTGATATGGTAAAATCCTGCCGTTTTTGTTTTTCCCATTTTCCTTTACTTTGGAGTCATCATGAAACGCGATTTAGCAATGGCATTTTCTCGAGTTACCGAGGGTGCAGCACTAGCAGGCTATAAATGGCTTGGCCGTGGCGATAAGAATGCAGCCGACGGCGCCGCTGTGGAAGTAATGCGCAGCTTACTCAACAAAACCGAGATCAGTGGCGAAATCGTTATTGGTGAAGGCGAGATCGACGATGCTCCTATGCTATATATTGGCGAAAACGTTGGTATTGGTGGTGACGAGGTAGACATCGCAGTAGACCCTATCGAGGGCACGCGTATGACCGCAATGGGCCAGTCTAACGCTCTGGCTGTTCTTGCTGCAGGCGAAAAAGGCAGCTTCTTAAAAGCACCAGATATGTACATGGAAAAACTCGTTGTTGGCCCTGGTGCGAAAGGCTGCATTGACCTACACAAACCGCTAAAAGAAAACCTAGAGAACATTGCTCAGGCACTAGGTAAAAGCTTAGACACCCTAGTCGTAATTACTCTGGCTAAGCCACGCCATGATGAAGTAATCGCTGAAATGCAGGCTATGGGCGTACGTGTATTTGCAGTGCCAGATGGCGATGTAGCTGCATCTATCCTGACTTGTATGCCTGATAGTGAAGTAGACGTCATGTACTGTATTGGTGGTGCGCCTGAAGGCGTAGTGTCTGCTGCAGTTATCCGTGCTCTAGACGGCGACATGCACGGTCGACTATTACCTCGTCATGAAGTGAAAGGTGATACAGAAGAAAACCGCATTTATGGCGCTGCTGAACTTAAGCGCTGTGAAGAGATGGGCGTAAAAGCAAATGTCGTACTAACGATGGAAGATATGGCTCGCAGTGATAACGTTGTATTCTCTGCGACAGGTATTACTAAAGGTGATCTATTAGAAGGGATCACTCGTCAGGGTAATATCGCAACAACAGAAACCTTACTGATTCGTGGCCGTTGCCGTACGATCCGTCGCATCAAATCAATTCACTACCTAGAGCGTAAAGATCCAGAAGTAAGAGACTTTATCCTTTAAGCGAGAAGCGAGAAGCGAGAAGCGAGAAAATTTTGTAAGGGTTGGCAGTACACGCCAACTCTTTTCTTTTAAATTCAGACTATTTGGCTAAAAGATTAGCCCGCACTGCCTGCCACTTTCGACTCCTCATCACAAGCTTATCTCGAAGGACGAAGTCCGCTCTAAACTCTCGCAGGGCGAAGCCCGATCTCGGAGCGAAGCGTTCTAAAATGCAAAAAGCCCGTTGCGTTAGCAACGGGCTTCTAAAACGACGAAAGCCTAGTCGTAAGACTAGGCTTTCTGAATAAATGGCGGACGGCGGGGACGCCTAGTCTGGGGTTGCAGGCAACCGGGACTCGTTGGTCGAAGACCACAATAACCTGATAGAAACGAAAAGACCTCAGCATTTCTGCTGAGGTCTGGAATAAGTGGCGGAGCGGACGGGACTCGAACCCGCGACCCCCGGCGTGACAGGCCGGTATTCTAACCAACTGAACTACCGCTCCGCACTGGTTAGACATTAAAGTCTAAATTTAAAGCCTGGCGATGTCCTACTCTCACATGGGGAAGCCCCACACTACCATCGGCGCTAATTCGTTTCACTTCTGAGTTCGGCATGGAATCAGGTGGGTCCAAATCGCTATGGTCGCCAAGCAAATTCTTTAATCTGGAAAGCTGCT
>NZ_AEVS01000037.1 GCF_000189255.1 Vibrio brasiliensis LMG 20546
CTTCTCGACTTCTCGCTTCTCGCTTCTCGCTTCTCGCTTCTCGCTTCTCGCTTCTCGCTTCTCGCTTCTCGCTTCTCGCTTCTCGCTTCTCGCTTCTCGCTTCTCGCTTCTCGCTTCTCGCTATTGCCAAATCGCTCCTAGACTATCCAACAACCCATTACTTGCTCCCTGGCTTTGCAGTGCGCTGAGAATAATCGGTGCGAATGTTGAGATTAGCGATGGATCCATCCCCAGAGCTGAGAATGCGCTCTTAACGGTTTCGTTGTTGGCAATCATGCTCGTTAAACCGGTTGATTGTAGAGAGTCGAAGCCAGGGATTAACTCTGCCATTTCGCTTGTTTCGCTGCTGCTTAGAGAGTTTTGCGCCAAGGCTAACATTGAGCCTAAACCACCTGCGGCTTGCTCTGAAGAGACATCTGCGCTGCTTTGTAGTGCAGAAAGCAGATCGGTATTGTCGCCACTTTGTGAAGACCAAGCCTGAACCGCGCCCATTAGTGCAGCGTTTGCAAGGTTGCTATAGGCACTGTCATTACTTGCTGCTGCGTTGCTGCTACCTGAAGTGGATTGGCAGCCCATTAGTGCAACGCTAGCAAGCGCGGCTACGATTATTTTCTTATTCATCTTATCTCCAAACCAATTGAGGTCATTAATAGATCGTCGAATAAGTATCATACATAAAAAACGGCGACACAATGGTCGCCGTTTTAAATGCTTTAATTTGCTGGGAAATTAAAGGATGTCTAGTAGTTCTACTTCGAATACTAGTGCAGCAAACGGAGGAATTGCAGCGCCAGCGCCACGCTCACCGTATGCTAGGTCTTGTGGGATGTATAGTTTCCACTTAGAACCTACAGGCATTAGTTGAAGTGCTTCAACCCAACCTTTGATAACGCCAGTTACTGGGAACTCAGCTGGTTGACCGCGAGATACAGAGCTGTCGAAGACAGTACCGTCAGTTAGCTCACCGTGGTAGTGAACGCGAACTTGCTTGTCAGAAGTTGGGATTTCACCAGTACCTTCAGTGATTACTTCGTACTGAAGACCAGACTCAAGAACAGTTACTTCTGGACGTAGAGCGTTGTCTTTCAGGAATGCTTCACCGTCTGCAGCAGCAGCTTTAGCAGCTTCTTGACGAGCAGCTTCTACGCGAGTGTGTAGCTCTTGTAGTGCGTTGTTGATTTCGTCGATTTCGATAGCTGGTTGCTCACCAACTAGTGCAGTTGCGATACCTGCAGCGATTGCATCAACGTTTAGACCTTCTAGACCAGAACCAGCAAGTTGCTGACCCATCTGTAGACCGATACCGTAGCTAGCTTTCTGCTCTACAGTCTCAAATTTAACTTCAGACATGATGTCTCTCTTTGTATGGTGTATAAAGCATTAAAGGATACCAGTAATGGCGCCATGATGAAACGGTAGCCCTTATATAGTCCGCTGAGTAGGGCAATGTGAGATTAAGATCGACTTTCTATGACTTTATAGTCACTTTTGACTCAGCGATTACTTTGTTTGGCGAAAATTCCTATACTCATGGGGGCTTGGTTTTTTATACTTAGCGAAACCCGTTTGGAGACAAGGTGCGATGAATCGCAGAAAGAAAAAGAAACAGCAGCAAGTCGATTACGTTGATTTAGCCAAAACAAAGTTTAAGGCAATTGATTGGCTTGAGATCAAACGTACTGTACTAGAACGTTGGAACCAACTACCGAAGTTGCATCAACGCGGCTTGATGATCTTAGTTCCTGTCTTGCTTGTTTTGATGGTGATTCCGCTGCCTGAGTCCAATAGCGAACCTGAGGTTCCTGCTGCAACCCAGAGAGTAGAGATTGATATCAATACCCGTAGCTTAAGTGATCAGCAAAACAGTCAGCAGCAATCTCTCGCGTCTGATACCTGGAAAGAGTATGAGGTGCAGAGTGGTGACACGCTGGCACAGGTATTCCGCAGTAATGGTTTAGCGATGGCAGACCTCAACGCTTTGGTTAAGGTCGAAGGTTCAGATAAGCCACTTAGTCGCATTAAGAAGGGACAGTTGGTTCGCTTTAAATTGGCTGAAAACGGTCAGCTAGACATTCTCCAACTAGAGAAGAGCAATCAGTCAGTGATGTTCTTCCGTCTATCTGACGGTGGTTTTGGGCGTAGTAAGTAATTAAGGCCGCCCGCTTTAAGTAACATCTTCCACGGGATAAGGGGTAGCACAATCATGGCTATCCCTATTAACGTCAGCCAGTCCGGCACTTCGTCAAAATAGATCACACCGATAATCACCACAAACACTAGTCCTGAATTCTCTGCCACAGAGATATGACTGGCTGGTGCGCGTCGGTAAGCCATCACGGCCAAGCCGTTATAACTCAGAATCAGACCTGCACTGGCGAGAATCAACATCATTTGCCCGGTCGATATGGGCGCCCAATAGATAAAAGCTAAAACCGCAGATATAGGTAGCGAGAGTAACGATGTCCAAAACAGGGTACTGACTATGGTTTGTTCAGTGGGAAGTTTTCGCGCAGTGACATTAAACAGTGCCAGAGTAAATGTTGTACCTAAAGCAAATGTCGCTGCCCAGTGAAACTCTGATGGCCTTAGCACCACGAGTACACCAATGAAGCCGAACAAAGCTGCACTGACACGCTGCCAGGTGATTTGCTCTCCCAGTAGCAAGACTGCGAGTGGTAGCATCAACAAAGGCGCTGCATAGAACACAGCGTTGGCTGTCGCTAGTGTCAGGTGGGTAATGGCGATCACCATACAACCACTACCGATCAGGATTAACTGTGCGCGTAATAAGTTTAGGCCTGGGTTATAGAGCTTCTTTTGACTTGGCTTTTGTCTCCACCAAAACGGAAAGATCACCAGAGTAGAGAGTAGCTGGCGGACAAAAACATACTGGAATGTGGAGACATCCCCATCGAGTAGTTTTACCGCTACATCAGATAGAGAAGCGGCCAGATTACCTATCACCAGTAGCAATATCGCAACGTAAGTCGCAGAAGCCGCCACGACTATTTATCCAGTACCATGTCGATATGAGGAATATCGTCTTCAAGATACATGGCCGAGGTCTGGATAAAACCGTGTTGTTGATAGAACTTAGCTAAGTGTTCTTGAGCGCCAATTTCAATCTTCTCTCCCGGCCACAGAGATTCGCAGCCAGCCAGAGCCTGTTGCAATAGTTGATGACCCAGACCACCACCTCTTTGACTCTCCAGTGTCGCAACTCGTCCAATACTGACGCTTGGGTAACTTAAACCTTTTGGTAATAATCGAGCGCAAGCAACCAACTGATCATTTTTGTAGCCAAGCAGATGATAGACACCATCCTGGTGGTCTTTGTCATCCAACTCCGGGTAAGGACAGGTTTGCTCGACGACAAACACATCAACTCTGAGCTTTATTAGTTGATACAGCTGAGTGGTGGTTAACTGTGAAAAGGGGATAAGTTGCCAAGTGATCATATCTTTTAAGCCTTACTAAATCTGATAGGGCGAATGTAGCAACTCACACTCATCACGACATTAACAATTGTTAACTTTGGCCACGCTTTTTGATACGACTCAAACTGATTGGCGTGATACCTAAATAAGCGGCTACCTGATAATCGTTCAGGCGTTCGAGTAGTTCAGGGTAGTGCTGGCAAAACAGTTGGTAGCGCTCCTCCGGACTATAGAGCAGCATAAAGCGTTCTTTGTTCTCTTTATACATCAACTGAGTTTCGAGTAGCTTGAGGTAGATACTATGTTTTTCATCACGCCATTGACGAATCGTTGCAACCGGAAGAGAAAGCATAGTACACGGAGTCAGAGACTCGAGCAGGTAAGGGGATGGTTGCTGCATGATTAAACTCTCGAAGCCGATAATCCAGTCGTTCTCCCAGTAGAACTCTTTACTGAACTCCTTACCTTTGTCGGTTAAGTACGACGAGTGGCAAATACCTGATATCAGGAAATAGATATCCTCAGCTACTTGTCCCTGATGAAGCAGAATATGACGTGTCGGTAACTCAAGTTGTTGTACCGATTGAGTCAGTTGGTCAATTTCTTGAGCGGTAAATCCGTTATTGGCGAGTTGTTGCTGAAAAGCTTCAAACATTTTTCTGGTAATCACTTAGTCGAGTATGCAGAGATTCTAGCCTATTTGGCCAATTACATGCTATCGGCCTGTGGTGAATACAAAAAAGCCGCAACCCTGAGGTCGCGGCTTTGAATGTATCTAATCAGAAATTATTTCTGCAGGTCGATTTGGTATACAGCGAAACCAACATCGTCAGTGCCAACACGTTTCATTGGGTACTGACCTTTCTCTTCGATGAACTTCGCAGCTTTATCGCTTGGTGAAGTTTCAAAGCGGATGTCTAACTTCTTATCTGACTTGATTGGTGCAAATGTCCAGTTGTTGTCTGCACTTGGTGTGAACTCGCCTTTTTCATTACTTACACGAGTGATGTAAGAAGCGATAACAGAACGGTTTTCATCTGGAGAGTCGAAAGCAACAAACTCAGAACCAGTGCCAGGGAACTTGTTACTGTATGCACGGTAGTTGTTAGTCGCGATGATGAAGTCCTGCTTCATATCAATCGGCTTACCCTGATAAGTCAGATTAACAATACGCTCAGCGCCATCGTTAATTAGCTTACAGTCGCCATCGTATTTAGCTGGCTTAGTTACGTCGATTTGGTAGTTCAGACCGTCAATAACGTCGAAGTTATAAGTACGGAAACCATCCCAGTCGATCAGGCTTTGAGGCTCAGTGCTGTTAACGTCAATTTGCTTGAACTGACCTGCAGTACATTCCAGCCACTCTTTTACTTCTTTACCGCTTACTTTCATCGCAACAAGCGTGTTCGGGTATAGGTAAAGGTCGGCTGCGTTACGGAATGTTAGCTGGCCTGACTCTACTTCAGTGAAGTTAGCAGGGTCGTTCTTACGGCCGCCGGCTTTAAATGGCGCTGCTGCAGAAAGTACTGGGATATCTGCAAGGTCAGGATCACCTTGAATGAAACGCTCAACGTAATCTTTCTGAGCAAGGTTAACGATCTGTACTGTTGGGTCATCCTGCACTAGAGCCAGGAAGCTGTACATTACGTCGCTTGCTTTACCAATTGGTTGGTTAACGAAATCTCGAGTACCTTTATGGTCTGCTTCAAGCGCTTTAACCATCTCAGGATCGGCTTCAGCTAGAGATGTCTTCGTTTTCTTGTCGTAGATAGGGCGGGCTTCTGTTTGGCCCTTAACCACAACCCACTTGCCATCTTTTTCTTTCAGCTCAAGGTCAATAACACCAACGTGGCTACCCCAACGGCCCGGCATTACAGCTGCTACGCCATTGATTGTACCGTTTGTATTGTCAACGCCAGGAATGTTGTCGAAACCTTTACCCGGGAATACAGCGTGTGAGTGACCGAATGCAATCGCATCGATACCTTCTACTTGAGACAGGTAGTAAGTTGAGTTTTCTGCACCGACTTTATGAGGGTCTGAAGATACACCAGAGTGTGGGATCGCAACGATAACGTCTGCACCTTCAGCTTTCATTTGAGGAACTAGCTCTTCAGCCGTCTCTTTGATGTCTTTAGCAAAGACTTTACCTTCCAGGTTCTTCTTATCCCACACCATGATTTGCGGTGGAACGAAGCCGATGTAGCCCACTTTGATTTGGTGTTCTACACCATCAACATCTTTAAATGTATGCGACTTAATAATGTATGGCTTGAAGTAGTGTTCGCCGGTTTTCTTGTCGAACACGTTAGCGCTGATGTATGGGAAGTCAGCATCGTTGATAGTTTCAGCAAGGAACTCAAGACCGTAGTTGAACTCGTGGTTACCGATGTTGCCCACATCGTAGTTCAGTTGGTTCATCGCTTTGTATACAGGGTGAACTTCACCTTCTTTGATACCTTTAGCGGCCATGTAGTCGCCCATTGGGCTACCTTGGATTAGGTCACCGTTATCAACTAAGACACTGTTTTCTACTTCTGCCTGAGCTTGTTTTACCAGAGTAGCAGTGCGGGTAAGGCCAATCTTTTGAGATGGCTTGTCTTTGTAGTAGTCATAGTCCATCACGTTAGTGTGAATATCAGTCGTTTCGACAATACGAAGTTTGATCGTATCTGCCATTACTGGACCAGCCATGGCTAACATACCACCAAGTACCGCAAGAGACAGGGGTTTCACTGCTGCTTTCATTTTTTTAAGCTCCGATAGCATTAAATAGGACGCTGTCTAATTTAACAAAATGAGATGAAACAATTGTTTCGTTGGGTGATTAATTGTGATCTAGCTCAGTTTAGAGGTGGTGTTATGCAAAGAATATCTCAAAAACCAATAAATGGTCATGAGTACGGTTTAGTCTTCTTATCAGAAATTGATATAAAAAATGAAATTTTAGAATTTCAGGTAATATAGCTAGAGAGCCATAATGCCTTTCATTGATATTGAAGGATGACATTATGGCGAGCAAGGAAACCGTTTCTCAATTTCCTCTGAAACATCAACGCGCACAGCGTGGTAATCAGATGGACCTAAACACTGTCGGTCATAGTGTACTCAGCAAAGGTGAGGTTGCGCTTATTGGTGCAGGCCCTGGAGATGTTGAACTGCTTACTCTGAAGGCGATGCGCTTTCTGCAGCAAGCTGATGTTGTGCTCTATGATTACCTCGTTTCTGAAGAGATCATGTCGCTAGTCCCTAATGACACGATTACCGTTTGTGTCGGCAAGCGTGCTGGTCACCATAGTGTCCCTCAAGAAAAAACCAATCAGCTATTAGTCGACTTTGCTAATCAGGGTCATCGTGTCGCTCGTATTAAAGGTGGCGATCCGTTTATCTTCGGTCGTGGTGGAGAAGAGCTCGAAGTTCTCGCAGATGCGGGCATCTCTTTTCAGGTGATTCCGGGTATTACCGCAGCAGCGGGTGCTACTGCCTATGCAGGTATCCCGTTAACTCATCGTGACTATGCTCAGTCTGCTATGTTTATAACAGGGCATTTAAAAGCGGAAAGTGACCAGATGGACTGGTCGACGCTGGCTCGTGGCAACCAAACATTGGTGATCTATATGGGCTTGATGAAGTCTGAATATATCGAGAATCAACTGGTTGAACATGGCCGTAGCCCTGAGACTCCAATCGCTATTATTGAGCGTGGAACTCAGTCAACACAAAGAATATTTAAAGGGCAGCTATCTCAACTGGCTGAACTTGCAAAAGACGCGCAATCGCCGTCTCTCATCGTCATTGGTGAAGTGGTGTCACTGTCAGAGAAACTGGCGTGGTTCAACTCACAGCCTAACACGCAGCAACGCCAATTCGCATAACTCATTATTTGATTAGTCAGAAGCTCGTATTGAGCCGCAAAGGAAGCACTAACATGGACCAAGAACGTTTAACCCACCTCAAGCAACTCGAAGCGGAGAGTATTCATATTATCCGTGAAGTCGCTGCTGAGTTTGATAACCCAGTGATGATGTACTCCATCGGTAAAGACTCATCAGTAATGCTGCATCTTGCTCGCAAAGCTTTTTACCCGGGTAAGATTCCGTTCCCACTTTTACATGTGGATACGGACTGGAAATTTAAAGAGATGATTAAGTTCCGTGATCGCACTGCAGAGAAGTACGGTTTTGAGCTTTTGGTACATAAGAATCCAGAAGGTCTGGCGATGGGATGTAGCCCGTTTACCCACGGCTCATCTAAGCATACCGACATCATGAAGACTCAGGGTCTGAAACAGGCGCTAAACAAGTACGGCTTCGATGCTGCTTTCGGTGGTGCTCGTCGTGACGAAGAGAAATCTCGTGCAAAAGAGCGTGTTTACTCGTTCCGCGATAAGAACCATACCTGGGATCCAAAAAACCAGCGTCCTGAGCTATGGCGTACCTACAACGGTCAGATCAACAAAGGCGAAAGCATCCGTGTTTTCCCTCTATCTAACTGGACTGAGCTAGATATCTGGCAATACATCTATCTGGAGAACATCGAAATTGTTCCTCTCTACCTGGCTGACAAGCGTCCGGTAGTTGAGCGTGATGGCATGCTGATCATGGTCGATGATGATCGTATGAAGCTAGAACCAGGCGAAAAGATCGAAGAGAAGAGTGTTCGCTTCCGTACACTCGGCTGTTACCCACTGACTGGTGCCATTGAATCTGAAGCTAATACCTTAACAGGCATCATCGAAGAGATGCTGGTAGCGACATCAAGTGAGCGACAAGGCCGCGCGATCGACCACGATCAGTCTGGATCGATGGAACTGAAAAAACGCCAAGGCTACTTCTAATTAAGGATCAAGGAAAGAAACATGAATAGCGCAGTAGAAGCTCAATTAGAAGAGCTAGGTATCGAAGGTTACCTGACACAGCATCAATACAAATCACTACTCAGATTCCTGACTTGTGGATCGGTAGATGACGGCAAAAGTACCTTAATCGGTCGCTTACTCCATGACTCAAAGCAGATTTATGAAGATCAGCTAGCGGCAGTGCACAATGATAGCCAACGTGTTGGCACGACGGGCGAGCGCCCAGATTTGGCTTTGTTGGTTGATGGCCTGCAGGCAGAGCGAGAGCAGGGGATCACAATTGACGTTGCGTACCGTTACTTCTCGACTCAGAAACGTAAATTCATCATTGCAGATACTCCGGGACACGAGCAGTACACACGTAACATGGCTACAGGTGCCTCTACTTGTGATCTTGCTGTGATCTTGGTTGACGCACGTAAAGGCATCTTAGATCAAACCCGTCGCCACTCATTTATCTCTAACCTGCTAGGTCTGAAACACTTCATCGTCGCGGTGAACAAAATGGATCTGGTTGATTACTCGCAAGAGAGATTTGAACAGATTCGTGACGAGTACATCGAGTTCTCTAAGAACCTGCGTGGTGACACGGATATTCAAATCATCCCTCTTTCAGCATTGGAAGGCGATAACGTAGTCGAAGCTAGCCCGAAAATGGAATGGTTCGAAGGACCAACCCTGCTTGACCTGCTAGAGACTGTCGATGTCGATAAAGATAAGGCAGCGGGTGATTTCCGTTTCCCTGTTCAATACGTTAACCGCCCGAACCTCGACTTCCGTGGTTTTGCCGGCACGATTGCTTCAGGTAGCGTTAAAGTTGGCGATAGCATTAAGGCACTCCCATCAGGCAAAACATCGAAGGTGGAACGTATCGTGACCTTTGATGGTGATCTGAAAGAGGCTCAGGCTGGCTTAGCTGTCACACTGACACTGGAAGACGAAATCGATATCAGTCGCGGTGATTTGATTGTTCTTGAGAGTGCTGAAGTTGAATCAAGTAATCACCTGTTGGCAGACATCGTATGGATGACGGAGCAGCCGCTGCAACCAGGACGTGAGTACGATATCAAGATTGCAGGTAAGAAGACGGTTGGTCGCGTTGAATCGATTCGTCACCAGTACGACATCAACAACCTGTCGAGCCATGCAGCTGCGGAACTTCCACTCAACGGGATTGGCCTGTGCGAACTGACCCTGACAGAGTCTGTAGCCCTGGATAGTTACCAGGATTGCTCAGATACAGGCGGTTTCATTGTGATTGACCGTCTGACTAACGTGACTGTCGGTGCAGGTTTGGTTCGTGAAAGCTTGTCTCAAGTGGAAACCAAAGCAGGTGATATCTCAGCCTTTGAGGTAGAGCTGAATGCACTTATCCGTAAGCACTTCCCTCATTGGGAAGCGAAAGATATCAGCCAGTTACTGAAGTAACGCCAGAGCTGACGGGGAAGTTATATGTGGCAACAGGGATTTGTGTTAGCGATATTATTAGGCATAGTCACATGCCTGCTAACAACGCGAATTAAACCTAGCTATATCTTTGCAGGAGCGGCATTTATTGCTTTTCTTGGTGGAATGATCGAGTTGGGTGATGTTGCTACGAATTTTACCAATTCTTCCCTATTAACATTAGTGCTGTTGATCCTGGCATCAGCAGCACTGGAAAAAACGCGCTTAGTCAGCTGGGTGAGCCGCTCGCTATCTAATGGTCGATTAGGCACTGTCGTGGCAAAGCTGGGTATCTCAACCGCGTTGCTTTCTTCCTTTACTAATAACACTGCTGTAGTGGTGTCGCTGATTGGTGCGATTAAACGTAACCAGCAGCATGCACCATCCAAACTGCTTATCCCGCTCTCATACGCTGCGATCTTAGGTGGTACGTTAACCTTGATCGGCACATCAACAAACTTGATCATTAATAGCTTTGTTGAAGATGCGGGCTTACCAAGTCTGGGGTTCTTTGAACCTACATTGATCGGTTTGTCTGTACTGTTTGGCGGCATGTTGATCCTGATCCCTTTGAGCTATTTACTGCCTAGTTATGAAGATCAAAATCAGGATGAGCTGCCGTATTTCCTGGAGGCGCGCGTCGAGCCAGGATCGCCATTGGTTGGACGTAGCATCAGTGAGAATAATCTGCGTGCGTTGCGTAAGCTGTTCTTGGCTGAAGTGGTTCGCGATGGTCAGTCAATGCCTTCGGTAGAGCCTGATTTTGTTCTGCAAGCGCGAGATCGATTACTGTTCTGTGGAGATATTGAAAGTGTCGCTACTCTACAGGAAATTCAGGGGCTAACCCTGTTTGGTCAACACCACCTTAATGGTCAGGGCTTTGTTGAAGTGGTCGTGAGCTCCTCGGCGAGCTTCTGTAATAAAACCCTCAAGTCGAGCCATTTTCGTGATCGATTTGATGCTGTGGTTGTGGCAATTCGTCGTGGTCATGAGCGTTTAGAGGGTGGTTTAGGGAGCATTACCCTCAATGCTGGAGACACCTTAGTATTGGTTCCGGGCAAGCGTTTTGAACAGGAGCGACAAGCTCACCGTAAAGAGTTTGTCTTAATCAATGCTTTGGATTCAAGTGCCCGTCTGGATGGCAACAAATCCGCAGGCGTACTGGTGGGATTTGCAAGCGTCATTGCACTTGCTCTGCTTGACGTTTTCCCATTGATTAAAGGCCTCTCGGTATTTCTGCTCGCGGCACTGTTTTGTGGTGTTATTCAGCTTGGAGAGTTACGTCGACGCTTCCCGATCGATATTGTGGTGATTGTTGGCTCAGCACTCTCTATTGCCCAGCTAATGCTCTCCTCTGGTCTGTCGCTCAGTTTAGGTCAGATGTTTATTGAAGGCTTTAATGGCTGGGGAGTCTTTGGCGCGCTGGTAGCGACCTATCTGCTGACTCTGATTCTGACTGAGCTGGTCACCAATAATGCCGCAGCCGCACTGGCATTCCCAATTGGCTACAGTATGGCGATAGGTTATGGCGTCGACCCGATGCCATTTATTATGGCGGTTCTGTTTGGAGCAAGTGCCAGCTTTATTTCACCCTACGGCTATCAGACCAACCTGTTGGTCTACAGCGTAGGAAACTACAAAATTACCGATTATGTTCGAGTGGGAATTCCTCTATCGATTGTTTACTCCGTGTTGGTGTTAACGCTGATTCCACTCTTCTTTCCGTTTTAAAAGGACTCAAATATGACTACGGAAACGCCAACCAAAGATGAAAATGTTGTCTGGCATCATCACTCTATTGATAAAGCATTCCGCTCTAAGCTGAAGAGCCAGAAACCAGTAGTACTATGGTTCACTGGTTTGTCTGGAGCAGGAAAGTCGACGGTTGCCGGTGCGCTTGAGACTCGGCTGGCTGAATCTGGATACCACACTTACTTGCTCGATGGTGATAACGTTCGTCATGGTCTGTGTAGTGATCTTGGTTTCTCTGAGCAGGATCGTCGTGAGAATATTCGTCGTATTGGTGAACTTGCTAAGTTGATGGCGGATGCTGGTTTGATCGTGCTGTCGGCATTTATCTCTCCTCATCGTGCGGAAAGACAACTGGTACGTGAAATGCTGCCGGAAGGGGAGTTTCTTGAGGTATACGTAAACACTTCGCTCGAAGTGTGTGAACAACGTGACCCTAAAGGCCTGTATAAAAAAGCACGAGCAGGTGAAATTACTAACTTCACTGGCATCGACTCAGAGTATCAGGCGCCAGTGAATCCAGAAATCGACTTAAAGGCGGGCGAGAAGTCCATCGATGAGCTGGTGGATGATTGTTTGCAAGTGCTGAAGAGTCGACAAGTTATCGCCTAACGAAAAAACGCTTCCCTTGGGAAGCGTTTTTTTATCTAGCTGTTAATCTGCTGCGGTCTATTCGAAACAGATTTCAATAAATGCGTTACCCCATTGAGAAGTGAACGGCATGATAATGATTGAGCCTTCACACTTATGGCGGATTGTATGACCTTTACCAGAAACAACGACTGGTGTTGCCATGTCAAAATCAAAGCCACTCTCTGCCAGGATACGTTTTGCGCCACCAGTCACCATGTTAGTGATTTCACCAACCATGTCTGTTACTTCGTCGTTAAGACCATTAGGACGCTCACCAAGCATGTTCTGCATGATTTCTAAAGCCAGGTTCTCATCAAAGGTAATAGACATAGAACCGCGGCTTTGCGGGCCGACCATCCCTATCAAACCTGAAACATCCCCACGTGCAATTTCATCTTTTTTGACACGAGGTTTCTGTGGCTTCAATTCCAGTGAAGCCATCGTTTTCAAAACATTCATTAATGAAGCTAAAAACGGGTTTACAAATTCAGCGCGCATAATCTTCTTCTATATCTTTAATTCGCTTTGTCAGAAGCACATGACTGACAAATTCCGTGTGATTCAATAACGTGATTGGTGATGGAAAAGCCATGAGCTTCCGCATTGTTTGCTAGCAAGGCTACCAAACTATCATCTTGCAATTCAATAACGTTACTACATTTATCGCAAATCAATAGGTGCGAATGATGTTTATGAGCATTGCACGAGCAGCATTGAATGTAGCTGTTGGTTGATTCAACACGGTGGATGAATCCCTGTTCGAGCAAAAAGTCCAACGCACGATAGACAGTTGGTGGTTTGGCCTGAGGTTCGCTTAACTTGAGCTCATCTAAAAGCTCATAAGCACTGGCGGCCTTGGGGCTAGAACAGATCAGCTCAAATACTCGTTTTCTTTGGGCTGTCAGCCTTACGCCTCGGGCTGCACATATCTCTTCAATTTGTTTTACTAACTGCTGGTCCAAACTTATCACCGTTACCATTGGACATTTTTAATAATATACCATTTCTTGCGGTTTATCGTCGCTCAGTAGGTAATATCAATTCGCTTTGTCAGTAGGTTACTTATTCTGCGAGTGAATAATAGTGACCTGACTCTAACGGCATAACTTACCTTATCTACAAAAAAAACGATACAAATTACAGCGTTTTACTCATTTCTCATTGCAGGCGTGTGTCCAAGATCTGCAAACCGCGCTCAAAATCAAACTCTTCAAGTGCATTCGTCAGTTCATTTAACTGAGTATTGGATAGGCCAATCTGTTGCCCTGACTGCAATTGATTAATGATCGATATCGCTTCGGTATCGCTCTGTTCAATGGCAGAGTACAGGTTGCTATAAGTTTTTGGCTCATACTCTGTGTCCACGGCAGCCTGCGGTTCCTCTTTAGGTTGCGTTAACTCATGGCCAATTTTGCTAACCAACAAGCTCAAAGCATCAAGCAACTGCTGACGAAGAGCATCATTATCGGAGTCTTGTTCTAAAGAGGCGCTGAGCTGGTGGATCTCTGTTGCGCCAATATTACCAGCCACTCCTTTCAGGGTATGGATATTGCGCGCTCTGGTAGTGTTATCAGGATCCTTGAGTGCCTTGGATACCGCTTCTGCATCTTGGTAGGTATCCGCGAAGCGATGAAGCAGCTTCTTATACAGATCCTGATTACCACTAGAGCGAGTTAAGCCCGCAGTGATATCCAAGCCGTCAATATCGGGCATTTCTCCTTGAGCTACCGTTGAAGCCGCGACAAACTGCTGTGGATGCTTAGGCGTAACCCATTGAGCTAAGGTGCTGAACATGCTGCCAACATCAATCGGTTTGGCGATGATGTCATTCATCCCTGCTTGCGCTGCTTTTACCTTGTCGCGCTCCATCACATTCGCTGTCATAGCGATAATAGGAATCTGCTGGTCATTGAGCTGCTGACGGATATATTGCGTCGCTTTGTAACCATCCATCACCGGCATTTGGCAATCCATTAAGATGCCATCGAACTCGTTGGCTTTATACAGATCAATGGCGACCTGACCATTCTCAGCTACTGTGACATGCATTTGCTGTCCTTCGAGTAACTCGATAGCAAGTTCCTGGTTAATCTCGTTGTCTTCTACTAGCAGTAACTGTGCGCCAGCAAGTTGTTGAACGTTCGCAAGCTGATGCTGCTCTTCCGCTTCACTGCGACTTAAGCGCGAGCTGCTAACACCATAGAGAGTCACAATGGCATCAAACAGATGAGATGCCGTTACCGGTTTATCCAGAATACTTGGTGATTCAAGACCACGATTCTCCATCGCTTCACTGAGTTCTTCTCGGGCGTAAGCTGTCAGCATCAATAACTTAGGCTGAGCGCTTTGCGCGATGTTTTGCGAGACCAACTCCACTAAGTCGATACCGTCTTTACCCGGCATCTTCCAGTCGGATATCAACAAGTCATATTGGCTGTTACTGCCAATTGCTTGCTGTAACTCACTGTAAGCGTCGTCGACGTTACTGGCGGTGAAGACATCGAATTGCAGTGACTTGAGAATATCTTCGACGATGATGCGCGCGCTAGCGTTGTCATCGACGACCAACACTTTGAGTTTATTCAGTTCAACCGGAACAGAAATATCTTCCTGTTTAAGGGCATGGCTAACTCTGGTCGCGATTGAGAAGGAGAAGCACGACCCTTTGCCTGCTTCACTTTGCACCTCAATATCGCCGCCCATCAGTTGGCTCAGCTCTTTACTGATAGCTAAGCCCAGACCTGTGCCGCCATATTTACGGGTTGTTGAGCTGTCCGCTTGGGTGAACTTACTAAACAGCTTGGCAGTCTGTTCTGGCGTCATGCCGATACCGCTGTCTTCTACGCTGAATTGCAGCACCAGGTCGTCGCCGTTACGTTCTACAACTCGAATCGATATTTTGATTTCACCCTTTTCGGTAAACTTAACCGCATTGTTAGCCAGATTAATCAGGATCTGTCCAAGGCGCAGTGGGTCACCGACTAAGGTAGTTGGTACATCACGATCAATGTGAATCAATAGCTCTAAACCACGTTCAGAGGCACGCAGCCCCACCAGATTCGAGATGTTATCGAGTACATTCTCCAGATGGAAATCAACCTGTTCAATGTCGAGCTTGCCTGCTTCAATCTTAGAGAAATCAAGAATGTCATTGATTAGGCCGAGTAGTGAGTCCGCAGACAGTTTTACCTTATGGATATAGTTACGCTGGGCTTTGGTTAAATCCGTTTTTAGTGCCAGGTAACTCATACCGATAATGGCATTCATCGGAGTTCGAATCTCGTGACTCATATTGGCAAGGAAATCCGACTTAGCACGGTTAGCCGAGTTTGCTTCATCACGGGCAACGGCCAACTTAGCGGCAAATCGTTCCAGCGCGGCATGTGACTTATTCGCCAGTAAACCAAGCAGCAGTAAAGTGACGAGGAAAACGGCACCACCAAACGCCATCTTTGTGGTAATGCTGCCTGAGTTCTCGACGATATCCAGTTGTTGTTGGTAGATCGGTTCAATCTTGGCTAGCAGCTGCTGATAGTTAGTATCTAAACGTTCAATCTGCTGGTGTTCTTGGGTACGTTGACCAACAAGCTGAGTAAAGAGCTGTAAGTACTGCTCGGAGGCTTGCATCAGTGCGTCGACTTGAAGTTGTTCATCTGCAGTCGTGACCTGCTCATAGAGACTTTCAAGTAGATTGACGATAAACGTCAGCTTTTGCTCGACCGCTTGAGCGAGCTCTTCCTGCTGAGCGGGATTGAGGGTCATCGCATAGTCTCGGTCTGTCTGCTGCGCTTCACTGATTTCAGTTTGCAGTAGCAGCAGGCTAGAGCTGATAGCTAACTTGTCACTGATCGCGAGCTGAACTGTTGATACTGCTTGCTGAGCCGCATCAAGCTTTGATTTCTGGTAGGTTCTCAGTTCCACTGCCGAACGAAGCAGATCTTTACTGGCAATGTCGACCTGTGAGGTGATGCTGGCTTTAAGCGGGTCACTCAGATTTGGCCAACTGCGCAGTTGAACTAACGAGGTGCTATAGCGGTTGTAGGCATTTCGGATCAGGGCAATCAGCTGTTGGCTGTTAGAGTCTGTCGCCTGCTCAGCTAATTGGTTGATTAGCTTCTGTGCTTTTTTCAACTCAAACTGGGCTTTGTTGAGGCTCTCTTGCTTGTTATCCAGCACGTAACTTTTCTGTTCCGTTTGTGAGTTAGCAATCAGGCTCACCAGCCAATGAGATTGAATAGAGTTGTCGGATTCACTGTCGACTCTGTTACGCAGTTCCCCAAGGGTAGTGATACTCGATTCGATAAAGGACTCATGCTCCATTTGCATATCCTGAATCAGAGTTTCTGCCTGTTCTGCCTCGCGGGACATCGCGGCACGAGTCGCTCTCACTGACTGGTTCATCTGCACATAGTCTGCAAAGGCTGCTTTGTGCTCAGTCAGCGGTTCATCAAGGGAAATCGTCGAATTATGTTCTAATGAACCGCTAGCCAGTGCCTTGGCTTTTTCAAGCTGAGTATCAAACTCACCGATCAGACTCTCATCGGGTAGTCTGATATAACTCTGCTCGGTGATCTTCATATTCTCTAAAGCCGACCTCAGCTGAGCATTACTGGCGTAGTGGTCAACAGTGTCGAAGCGCTGGTTGAGCGTCATCCAGCCCATAATGCCTGCGATAAGCAGCAAAATTGAAGCGACGATAAAGCCAGCCAGAATTCGTTTAGAATCAAATGCGTATTTGTTTACAGAGTCCATTCGAGCCTCAATGGTTATTATTAGAATTCATCTTTGAATGAGTCTTTGATCTTGAGTATTTCATCAAGCTGCTGGATAAAAATAGGTACCAGAGTTGGGTCAAAGTGGGAACCCGCTTCTTCTTCTAGCAGTGCTACCGCTTTTTCTACCGGCCAGGCTTGCTTATATGGACGTTCGCTGGTGAGAGCGTCAAATACATCGGCGATGGCAACAATACGCGCACTAAGAGGGATCTCTTCGCCTTTGAGCTTGTGCGGGTAACCACTGCCATCCCATTTTTCATGGTGGTAAAGGGCTATCTCTTGCGCCATTTGCAGTAGCAGGGATTCACTATCAGCAATAATATCGGCACCGATCTTTACGTGGGTCTGCATGACTTCCCACTCATCTTTATCTAGCTTGCCCGGTTTACGTAACACCGCATCAGGAATACCAATCTTGCCAATGTCATGCATAGGTGACGCCTGAAACACCAGTTCAACCCAGCGCGGACTGACATCAAGCTGCTCAGCAAGAATCTTTGAGTAGTGGCTCATACGAACAACGTGCATACCCGTTTCATTATCTTTGTATTCTGCCGCTCGGCCTAAACGCTGGATGACCTCAAGGCGACTCTTTTCGAGTAATGCGGTGCGCTCTTTAACCTGATTGGTCAGGGAGAGGTTTTGGTCATACAGTGAGATATGAGTCTTCACTCGCGCCTGAACAATCGGTGGACTGACAGGTTTAGTTATGTAGTCGACCGCACCCATCTCAAAGCCTTTTTGCTCATCGATAACTTCCGCTTTAGCAGTGACAAAGATGATAGGAATATCGCAAGTCACGGCACTGGACTTAAGGCGGCGACACACTTCGTAGCCATCCATCTCAGGCATCATGATGTCGAGCAGGATTAAGTGAGGTGCTGGTTTGGCGTTAGCAATCTGAATGGCTTTCTCACCATTGGTTGCAGCTTTGATTCGGTAATCATCAGACAGGATACCCGATAGGGTATGGATATTATCTGGAATATCGTCCACCACCAGAACGACGGGCTTTTCGTTATTCTCGTTGAGCATTGCGGTAAATCCTTTACTGCATTATTTGTTCTTTAATAGTGCATAGAATAGTTATGTTTTATAGATAGTTGCAGGACTTATTGACTAATCAGATGAGTTCTCTGGCAGAACAGTGAAGTGGGTTGAAGTTTCCACATAAAGCCCACCTTTATACACGTACAGCTGCTGGGGCTTTTGGTCACCCATAGGCCAAAAGGTGTTAAAGCAAAACAGCTGAAAAAGCTGCTGGGATTTAATTTAATAAAATCAGTGGTTTAAATTTATCTGATGAGCTCAGGGAGTTTAAGGGTTGCTGGTGGTCAAAAGCTGTAGGTGCTGTTTTTGCCTTTTAATCAGCGGGTTAAAACGGGTGACTGTGGGAGTAGGAATACCAGTAACTGAAAGCCTGCGTTAGTGGTGATTCTTTTTCCTGAATGTTTTCTATTCTGTGTGTATAATCGCGGATTCTGTTTTGACCACGATGCTCACTGTACAGCGAGACTCACCTTATGAAACCTGACAATACTAGTAAATACGCGGCTAACCGCTTTTCCATTGCACCTATGTTGGACTGGACGGATCGTCATTGCCGTTACTTCCACCGCTTGCTGACTAACGAAACTCTGCTTTATACGGAGATGGTCACTACAGGTGCGATCATTCATGGTAAAGGTGACTTCCTGGCATATAACCAGGAAGAGCATCCGGTAGCGCTGCAGCTAGGTGGTTCAAACCCTCAGGATTTGGCAACGTGTGCCAAGCTGGCGGCAGAGCGCGGCTATGACGAAATTAACCTAAACGTTGGTTGTCCATCTGACCGTGTGCAAAACGGTCGCTTTGGTGCGTGTCTAATGGGTGAACCTCAGCTGGTGGCAGACTGTGTAGCTGCGATGCGTGATGTGGTTGATATTCCAGTAACAGTAAAGACCCGTATCGGTATTGATGATCAGGATTCGTATGAGTTCCTGACTGACTTTGTGTCGATCGTTTCCGAGAAAGGTGGCTGTGAGCAGTTCACTATCCATGCTCGTAAAGCCTGGCTTTCTGGTCTTAGCCCGAAAGAGAACCGTGAAATCCCACCACTGGACTACCCACGCGCATACCAGCTAAAGAAAGATTTCTCTCATTTAGTTATTGCTGTGAATGGTGGCGTTAAAACTCTGCAAGAGACGAAAGAGCACCTGCAGCATCTTGATGGTGTGATGGTAGGTCGCGAAGCGTACCAGAATCCATATATTCTGGCTGAAGTTGACCAGCAAATCTTTGGTCTGGATACACCAATTAAAAAACGCTCACAGGTTGTGGAAGAGATGTACCCGTACATTGAGCAACAGCTATCCAAAGGTGCTTACTTAGGTCATATCACTCGTCATATGTTGGGTCTGTTCCAGAATATGCCGGGTGCACGTCAATGGCGTCGTTACATCAGTGAGAACGCACATAAGCCTGGTTCTGGCATTGAAGTTGTCGAAGCAGCCCTGGCTAAAATTCCTAAAGAGTTGGATGTGTAATAAATACCAACTAGTTTGGCGAAAATTACCACTTAACTTTGATGAAAAGAGCGCTATTGATGAGTGCTCTTTTTTTATCTTTGTTTTTCAGTGAGTTATGTTTTGTGGTGACGTTGGCACATATTCTGAAAGGTAGATAAGTAAAAACAAAGGAGATTGATATGTTTGAGCTAATCTTTATTTTGGTATTTGTAGCGACTCTGCTGGTTACTGGCGTAACTATGGTGACGGTTTTCGCAGGTGTTGCTTTCTCACTGGTCGTTATGCTTCTGCTAGGCATGGTTGGCGCAGTCATTAAACTTATCCCGTGGTTGATTGTTATCGCTGTAGGTGTGTGGTTCTTCAAGAACTATGTTGTTCAGCCTCGATAATGGAACTGCGCTGAGAAATATTTGCTGGCTAGTGGTATGAATATGTTAGAATTTGACGAACATCATACTTATCTAGCCATTTGCAGTTCCGAATTCCGGGCTGCGTGAAGTGAATACTTGGAGAACTAATCTCATGGGTTTTAAAACCGCCAGTGCATTTGCCCTCGCTGCAGTAGTGTCTGCAACAGCTTTCGCTGAGTCATCTCTGACAACTAAGTTTGGGGCTGAAATGTGGTTACCAGACACAAAAGTGAACGAGGTAACTCGAGACGGTGATGCAACAGCAAGTGCTTATGTAGCGGTTGAGCACGATGTGAAATATGTGCCTGATGCACGTCTTCGTTACACCAGTGTTGATGCTGATTACACGGCGTTTGATAAACTGGATCTAACTTTGTACTACCGTGTTATGGAGCATGATTTGATGCACTTTGATGCGGGTATGACGTTCAGCGATCTGAGTGGCACTAAGTATATCAACCCAGAGAACAACGCTCGCGCTACGTTCGATAAAATGATTTGGGCTTGGTACGGCTATGCTGAGATTACGGTTCCTAACACCAACTTTGATGTCATTGGTGAGATGAACTTCGGTAACAGTGATGGTATTAAGAGCACTGACTTGATGGCTGGTATGCAGTACCGCATGCCTGTAGGCGAAAATACGCTAGCATTCCGCGGTGGCTACCGTGTGATTGATTTAGAGTCTGAAGAGTTCCCGAATACTAAAGGCGACCCGTTTGTATTCGCAAATGGCTTCTTCGCTGGTGCAGAGTTCTCGTTCTAAACCACAAATTGATTTCTTTAAAACGCCGCTTTCTAAAGCGGCGTTTTTTTATACCTATTAATTATATCTCATCATTTCATTTAGAACTTTCGCGGTTTTTAGCCATGCTTAAGAAGGAATTATGTTTTTAGCCAGAGAAAGGAATCTCATGACTATCACTGAACTTCGAAATCTTTACCGCGAGCATCAGTTAGTAGAAGCCATTATCGAGCCTTCGGCGCAAGAGGGCAGTTGGATAGTGGAATTCCGTCATGCCCGTGGCGGATTTGTCCTCTTAACCGACTCTCATGGTGAAGAGTGCCATTATATGGACCTCGATCTAGCCTCAAAGTCAGCAATGGCGGTGGGTTTCAAGCAGGTACGCGTCGAGGCAAAATAGCATTTGATGATTGTTGTCTCCCTATTCTTTAATTCAAAAAGTTATAAAACATTCACTTCTATTCTTTCTTGTTATTAAAGAGAGTGGTTAATCTATCATCACGCACTGAATAGGGATGTCGAGACCATGTCTTTAAACAAGAACGTGTCCTCTCAAGGAAACACGCCACAAGAACTACCATCGATCGCAGCTCCTCTGAATGATCAACAGCTGAACTCGCTACAACAGACCGTTGCAGACTTGTCTTCACAGCAGTTGGCATGGGTGAGCGGATACTTCTGGGGATTAGCGCAAACGCAACCTGCGTCTGCAGCTGCTCCTATTAACCAAGCAGCGGCTGCGGTAGCGGCTAAGCCTGCTGGCAAACTATCTATTATCTACGCTTCTCAAACGGGTAACGCTAAAGGTGTTGCTGAAGCGCTGGAACAAGAAGCGAAAGCGCAAGGCATCGAAGCTGCATTGTTTGATGCCAGTGACTATAAAGGTAAGAACCTGGCGAAAGAAACTCACGTTATTATCGTTGCTTCGACTAACGGTGAAGGTGAAGCACCAGATAATGCCATTGAACTGCATGAGTTCTTACAGTCAAAGAAAGCGCCTAAGTTACCAAACCTGAAATATGGTGTGATTGGTCTGGGTGACTCTAGTTATGAATTCTTCTGTCAAACCGGTAAAGATTTTGATGCTTACTTAGCTAAGCAGGGCGCGACAGCCTTCATTGATCGTATCGATTGTGACGTTGATTACGAAGCGCCTGCATCTGAGTGGCGAGCAAAAGCGCTTGAGACGGTTAAAGATGACTTGTCTTCTGGTCAGGAAGCGGATGTTGTTCAACTTCCTGTCGCTCAGGCGGCGGGTCACTCTCAGTACTCTAAGCAGAAACCTTATACCGCGACCCTGCTAACTAGCCAGAAAATCACTGGTCGAGACTCTGGTAAAGATGTTCGCCACGTTGAAATTGATTTGGAAGGTTCAGGCCTGACATATCAACCGGGTGACGCTCTGGGTGTCTGGTTCGAAAACAGTTCTGAGTTAGCTAATGCTATCTTGGCCAAAGTCGGTCTGTCTGGTGTAGAGAGTGTAGAAGTGGATGGTGAAAGTCTGTCAATCCATAGCGCGCTGGTGGCGAAATATGAAATCACTGCCTCTAACCCACAGTTAGTGACTAAGTTTGCTGAACTATCTGGCAGTAAGAAACTGCAAAAGTTAGTTGAAGACAAAGACAAGCTTCGTGAATACGCAGGTAACACTCAGGTAGTCGATGTACTTGCCGAGAAGAAAACTAAGCTAACAGCAGAAGAACTTGTTGGCTTGTTACGTCGTCTGACACCACGTCTATATTCTATTGCTTCAAGTCAGGCAGAAGTCGAAGAAGAAGTGCATCTTACGGTTGGCCTTGTCGAATACGACAAAGGCGATGACAAACGCTACGGCGGTGCTTCGAGCTTCCTTTCTCAGCGACTAGAAGAGGGTGGTGAAGTTAAGGTATTCGTTGAAAATAACAATAACTTCAAACTACCTCAGGATGACAATACCCCTGTGATTATGATTGGTCCGGGTACTGGTATTGCTCCATTCCGTAGCTTTATTCAGGAACGCGAAAACCGTGATGCCGAAGGTAAGAACTGGTTGTTCTTTGGTGACCGTACCTTTACTCAGGACTTCTTATATCAAGTTGAGTGGCAGAAGTACCTTAAATCTGGATTGTTGAACCGTCTTGATGTGGCATTCAGCCGCGATCAGGCTGAGAAGGTCTACGTTCAGCACCGTATCCTCGAAAATGCCGAGCAGGTTTGGCAATGGGTACAAGAGGGCGCCTACATCTATGTATGTGGTGATGCGACTCGCATGGCTAAAGATGTTCACGAAGCACTGGTTATTGTCGCTGAGCAGCAAGGCAAGATGTCTCGTGATGATGCAGAAGAATTTATTAACGACTTACGTAAAGCAAAACGTTACCAAAGGGATGTGTACTAATGAGCAATAAGCAGGAAGTATTGGGCGAAGTTCTGGGACCCCTTTCGGATAACGAACGCCTGAAAACTCAGAGTAATTTTCTACGTGGCACGATTGAGCAGGATCTTCAGGACCGCATTACTGGTGGATTTACTGCAGATAACTTCCAGTTAATTCGTTTTCACGGTATGTACCAGCAGGACGACCGTGATATTCGCAACGAGCGTGCTAAGCAAAAACTGGAACCACTACATAACGTGATGCTTCGTGCACGTATGCCAGGTGGCATCATTACGCCAAAGCAGTGGCTAGCGATCGATAAGTTTGCAACCGAACATTCGCTTTACGGCAGTATCCGTCTGACTACACGTCAAACGTTCCAGTTTCACGGTGTGCTTAAGCCAAATATAAAGCTTATGCACCAGACTCTAAACAGCATTGGGATTGATTCAATTGCGACTGCGGGTGACGTAAACCGTAACGTACTATGTACCACGAACCCAGTAGAGTCAGAACTGCACCAAGAAGCTTATGAATGGGCGAAGAAGATCAGTGAACACCTGCTTCCAAAAACCAAAGCGTATGCTGAAATCTGGTTGGATGGCGAGAAAGTAGAAACAACAGAAGATGACGAGCCAATCCTGGGTAAGACTTATCTTCCTCGTAAGTTCAAAACAACGGTTGTGATTCCGCCACAAAACGATGTTGATGTTCACGCTAACGACCTTAACTTTGTCGCGATTGGTGAAAACGGTAAGCTGGTGGGCTTTAACGTATTAGTCGGTGGTGGTCTGGCAATGACTCACGGTGACACTTCTACTTATGCTCGCCGTGCCGATGACTTTGGTTTTGTTCCACTAGAAAAGACACTTGATGTTGCCGCTGCGGTAGTAACGACTCAGCGTGACTGGGGTAACCGTTCAAACCGTAAAAATGCAAAAACTAAATACACACTAGACCGTGTTGGTATTGATGTATTTAAAGCAGAAGTAGAGAAGCGAGCTGGTGTGAAGTTTGGCGATAGTCGTCCATACGAGTTTACTGATCGTGGTGACCGCATCGGTTGGGTTGAAGGTATCGACGGTAAACACCATCTGGCACTGTTTATTGAAAACGGCCGTCTACTGGACTTCCCGGGCAAACCACTCAAAACGGGTGTTGCTGAAATTGCCAAAATCCATAAAGGTGATTTCCGTATGACGGCAAACCAGAACTTAATTGTTGCTGGTGTGGCTAAGAGCCAGAAAGCTAAGATTGAGAAAATTGCCCGCGAGCACGGTTTAATTGATGACAGCGTGAGTGAACAGCGCAAAAACTCAATGGCGTGTGTGGCATTCCCAACCTGTCCACTGGCGATGGCTGAAGCTGAACGTTTCCTGCCTCAGTTTGTTACTGACGTAGAAGGTATCCTTGAGAAACACGGATTACCTGAAGAAGACAACATCATTCTTCGTGTCACGGGCTGTCCAAATGGCTGTGGCCGGGCAATGTTGGCTGAGATTGGTCTGGTTGGTAAAGCACCTGGCCGTTACAACCTTCACTTAGGTGGTAACCGTGCAGGTACACGTATTCCGAAGATGTATAAAGAGAACATCACAGACAAACAGATACTAGAAGAGATTGATCAGCTCGTAGGCCGTTGGGCTAAAGAGCGTGAAGCTGGCGAAGGATTTGGTGATTTTGCTATCCGTGCTGGCATCATCCAAGAAGTCAAAGTATCTAAGAGGGACTTGCATGCTTGATTCTGTCGCTTCCAAACCGAAGTTAGCAGAACTGCTCTCATTAACTAAGACGGAGCAAATACTCCGTCTTGCAGAAATTAATGGAGAGTTAGAGAAGCTAACCGCCCAGCAAAGAGTGGCCTGGGCACTAGAAAATCTCGAAGGTCAGTTTGCGGTGTCTTCAAGTTTTGGTATTCAAGCTGCAGTTATGCTGCACCTTGTTACTCAACAGGCTCCGGATACTCCGGTTATTCTGACTGATACTGGTTACCTTTTCCCTGAAACTTATCGTTTTATCGATCAGTTAAGTGAACAGCTAACCCTGAACCTAAAAGTTTATCGTGCGGCTGAGAGCTCTAACTGGCAAGAGGCACGTTACGGAAATCTTTGGGATCAAGGTATAGAGGGAATCGAAAAGTACAACAAGATAAATAAAGTTGAACCGATGCGCAGAGCGCTCGATGAGCTTGAAGTAGCTACGTGGTTCTCGGGCCTGCGTCGTGAGCAATCCAAGTCGCGTATCAACTTACCTATCTTGTCGATCCAAAATGGCGTATTCAAGTTCTTGCCGGTGATCGACTGGACGAATAAAGATGTCCACTATTACTTAGAAGAACATGGCTTGCCTTATCACCCACTGCGTGAAGAAGGTTACCTGTCGGTAGGTGATACTCATACGACCAAGAAATGGGAGCCAGGAATGAGTGAAGAAGAAACTCGCTTCTTTGGTTTAAAGCGTGAGTGTGGACTTCATGAAGATGATGGTAACGAACAAGATGGTTCAGGTATCTAATCTGCTCTTCTATATATAAGAGGAAAGGTCGCAATGCGGCCTTTTCTTTTGCCTGAAAAACAGCGATTGTGGATAACTCTGTGGGTATAGTGTTCGCTATATTGGGGTAAAGTTGGATAAATAAGGCTTTGAGCGAAAAGTCAGCGTTTAAACGTTATTTTTGCAATTTTTTCAAAATAACGCTTGCCAATGTGAGCACGATCTCTATAATGCCTCCTCGTCGACAGGGCAAGAGCTCACAAGGGTTCAAGCGAAGTCGACACGGTTTACTAGCCAAGCGGCAACGCTTGAAAAAAGTTTGAAAAAAGTGGTTGACACTAAAACTTAAATCGCTAGAATGGCCGCCTCTTCCGAAGTGATACGAATCACAGAGAAGAGTAGCTCTTTAAAAATATAGACCTATCAATCTGTGTGGGCACTCGTTGATGATAATCCAATTAGATACCTCGGTATCAAATTAGGTTTCAATGAAACGAAGTGACCATTGAATCGAAAGATTCAGCACAGTCAATTCAAACATTACTTC
>NZ_AEVS01000036.1 GCF_000189255.1 Vibrio brasiliensis LMG 20546
ATGTCTACATTAGAGAGGGGCTATAGCTCAGCTGGGAGAGCGCTTCGCTGGCAGCGAAGAGGTCATCGGTTCGATCCCGATTAGCTCCACCATTCTGTGTCCCGTTCGTCTAGAGGCCTAGGACACCGCCCTTTCACGGCGGTAACAGGGGTTCGACTCCCCTACGGGATACCATCTTTAAATATTCTCCTTGAGAGTCTTTAAAAATGGTTACTTCTACGGAAGTGATTTGCTCTTTAACAATTTGGAAAGCTGACGAATAACAACAATCCCCATATCTACGGATATGCGTTGTTATTCAATTAAAAGTTCTCAAATCCTGA
>NZ_AEVS01000035.1 GCF_000189255.1 Vibrio brasiliensis LMG 20546
ATGTTAGGCAAGTTTATCTCCGTTGGTGCATTAGCATCACTGGTGACTTACGGTGCACTGTGGGTGTGCCTTGAAGTTTTTTCGATGGATTTTAAATGGGTCTATCTGACCTTTGGTGGTATAGGTTTCTTGCTGGTCGCCTGGATGGCGTTTGCTTTTCCGCAGTTTGAAACCCATGTTCAGCAAAACAAAAAGCTGGTGCTTCGCAAGCGTTACTGGCTCTACTATGCGCTGACCTTTATGAGTGGCGCCCGCCGCCAAATCTTTACCGTGTTTGCTGGTTTCCTGATGGTAGAAAAGTTTGGTTATTCTGCTGCCGACGTCACTATGCTGTTTCTAATTAATTACCTGTTCAACTTCCTGTTCGCTAAGCGTATTGGTAAGTTCATCGGTCAGGTCGGTGAGCGCAAAGCACTGATGTTTGAATACACCGGCCTGATTGGTGTTTTCGTTGGTTATGCATTGGTTGAAACCGCAGAGTGGGCTGCTGCTCTGTACGTGATTGATCATCTGTTCTTCGCTCTGGCGCTTGCGATCAAGACCTACTTCCAGAAGATCGCTGACCCTGCAGATATGGCCTCAACAGCGGGTGTTTCATTCACCATCAACCATATCGCGGCCGTATTTATTCCCGTGACGTTTGGTTTTATCTGGCTGGTTTCCCCTGCCGCGGTGTTCTACATCGGTGCGGCGATGGCACTGGTTTCCTTTACCCTGTCACTCAACATTCCTAAGTTGCCTCAAGAGGGTAACGAAGTTCGTGTCTTAAACTGGAGTTAATCAAGGGTATGAAAGTAGCGATTGTTGGACTGGGTGATATTGCTCAGAAAGCGTACTTACCAGTTATCACGCAACTGGCTGATGTCGAGCCGATCTTCTGTACTCGTAACGGTGACACACTGAAAGCGTTAGGCCAGAAGTATCGCGTGGAACATCTTTGTCAGGATTATCGTGATGTTATGGCGTATAAACCTGATGCGGTAATGATTCACGCCGCCACTGCTGCACATCGTGAAATCGCAGGCTTCTTCCTTGCGCAGGGTGTGGCGACGTTTGTTGACAAGCCGTTGGCGAACTCAGCGCAAGATGTTGAGTTTCTCTATGAAGTTGCCGAGCGTCACAGGCAGCCACTGTATGTCGGCTTTAACCGTCGACATATACCGCTCTACAATCAGCATATTCCTGAGTTGAGTCAGGGGACGGTTGGTGAGCTGACTTCATTAAGATGGGAGAAGCACAGATATAACCTCAGTGGCGATATCCGTACTTTTGTCTTTGATGACTTTATTCATCCTCTCGATAGCATCAACCTCAATGCTCAATCGACCTTAGAACATGTCTATGTGACCCGTCAGTTTGATGGCGACAAGCTGGCTCGGCTTGATGTGCAGTGGCAGGTAGGGGAGACCTTGTTACACGCTTCAATGAATCGCCAGTTTGGCATCACTAAAGAACGAGTCTCGGCGACTTATGTCAACAAGGCGCTGGAGTTTGATTCCTTTACCTCTGGTCGTATATGGCAGCAATCTGAAGAGTCAGTGATTGCGTTAAAAGACTGGACGCCAATGCTCGCCAGCAAAGGCTTTGAAGCGATGATTACCGATTGGCTCAATGTGGTACGAAGCGGAAAAATAGCCACTGAAGTCGTCACGCGTAATATCGCTACTCATCAATTGGCGCAACAGTTGGTCGATCACTTAACTGCCAAACAGGTTACTGCTGAGTGAATTTGCTCTGCATGTAATCGACAAACGCTTTGATTTGCCCGGGAATAAATTTTGACTGGGCATATTGAGCGATAACCTGCCCCTGATAGTTTCCACCGATATGCCAATCTTGCAGCACTTCTACGACCTGTCCAGAATCGAGATACTCTTGGATCGCAAACTCAGGAAACACCGACAGTCCAATGCCTCGCAACACGGCTTCGCGACGAATCTCACTATGGTTTACAGCAAAAGAGCCGTTGGCATTGATCGATAGCTTTTGCTCATCTTGAGTGAAATCCCAAATTCGGTCACGAGGGTTTTCCCCCAGACATAAACAGTTGTGATCGGTGATTTGGTCGGGGTGCTGAGGAGTACCATATTGTTTTAGATAATCCGGACTGGCACACAGGACTAAACGGCATTGGCTAAGTGTTCGTGCGATCAGACCAATGTTAGGTTTATCGGTGATATGGATAATGACATCCACTTCATCACCTATCGGGTCGATATAGTGGTCGGCGACTTTCAGCTGCAAACTCACCTTTGGAAACTCTTGGATAAAGTCGAGAATCATTGGCATCAGCACCTGACGAGAGAGGGCTTTAGGCGCTGCTACCCGCAGTACACCTGACACTTCTGACTTATCGGTCTGTGCAGCAGATACTGCGAGTTTGGCCGAGTGCATCATGTCTGAGCACAAGCTGTACACTTCCTGACCTGTGGTACTTAGGCGCATCTGGCGGGTGGTACGCTCAAGCAATTTTTCTTCGAGGGTATTTTCTAATCGGGTTATTGAACGGCTGACTGAAGAGGGGGAAACCCCAAGCTTCTTCGCCGTTTTAGAGAAACTTCCTGTTTCGACAACGTTAACGAAGATCGCCATTTCCGAAAGTAGTGGAATAAGCTTATTTGTGTCCATGGTGCAAAAATCCTTTGCAGAATAACCATATTGTTTCACTTACGTTACTTGTGGATACTAGTGTAGTCAACAATGAAAGCCTTATAACGGAACGTCATTGTGGACAAGGTAACAACGATAAGAAATTCAACGATTTTAGCCTCTTATCAAGCCATTCCCCTACAAGGTTTAGGGAGGCGATGAGATGGACTCATTGTTAGTTGAACGCTATACGCCAGTGATTGCCAACTTGCTTGATTTACACAACTACGTCTTCATTAGTGGCCGGCAGATGACGGCTATGTTGGCAACCAATGTGGATGAAGTCACCCGCTTTAAGAACTGCTGGAGTCATCTTGAGTTGGATCGCTTTATGGCTGACGGTGGGATGTATCGGCATCGACGCTACGGCCAGTACCTAAAACACATAGATAGTACAAAGCTGACTTTGCTACCACATCAGGCCTTTGTTCAGTCACTGGAGGTTAACTCGCTAAACGGTGGAATGGATCGTCACTTCGCGCCACTGACCAAAGTGTTTATGACATCGCCGATCCTAGACAAGTTATTGCTAATGATGAGCAATATCTTTGATTGGTGCGAGGGCAGGCCAAGTGACTGGATTATTGGTGTGCATCCTCAGCGTATCGTTGCGGATGGCGCAAAAAAAGGTCTACCCACACCGGAAGGCTTACATCGGAATGGTGTTACTTACCTGGCCAGCATTGTCATGAGGCGAAACAACATTACTGGTGGCGAGACCAGGATTACCGACGCTAAGAAGAAGACATTGGAATGCTTAGTCTTAGATCAACCGTTAGATATGGTGCTGGCTAACGATAATAGAACTTTGCACGAGGTATCTCCCATTACCTCCGTGTGCCAAGAAAGATGTGCGTACCGGGATGTACTGGTGGTCACTTTTACCAAGATGGAGAATTAGAATGACAACCACAACGGAACAACTGAAAAAAGGAAGTTTCAGATTACCGTTAACAGAATTGATGTTACTTCTTGTCGCGATTTTCTGGGGAACCAGTTATGGTCTGACAAAAAGTGCCCTTGTGTTTACCAGTGTTCTGGTATTCATTTCAATCCGTTTTTCGATCACTTTTCTGTGTATGCTACCTGTAGTGATTCGAGACTTTCGCCAAGGACTGAGCAAAGACTGGCAAATAGCCCTCCCAACCGGTCTGATCCTATCGGCGATTTTTTTCTGCGAAGTGTTTGGGGTCTCTCAGACCTCAGCATCAAATGCGGCGTTCCTTATCAGCCTGTCGGTAATTCTGACGGCCTTTGCTGAACTGATCATCAACAAGAAAAGGGTCAGCAATACCTTATGGTTACTGACTCTATGCAGTGTAGTTGGGGTTTTGCTGCTAACCAGTGATGAGGGTTTTGAGTTGTCATTGAATGGTGGCGACTACTTTATCTTAGCCGCTGCACTTTTGAGGGCGCTAATGGTAACGCTGACTAAGCGCTTTACCGAAGGCAAGCAGATCACAACCAGTACCTTAACCGCCCTGCAGTCACTGGTTGTTGCGACTGTCGCGATAATTTGTGCGGTGACATACTTACCTGCGTCAGAGTTTGTTATCCCGACCAGTGTTGAGTTCTGGTTAACCGTGGCGTATCTGGTTCTGTTCTGTACTCTGTTTGCATTCTATGTTCAGAACTATGCTGTCCGTCGAACGTCTCCAACACGCGTGTCGCTCTTGATGGGCAGTGAACCTCTGTTTGGCGCCATCTTCGCTATGATCTGGCTGCAAGAGTCACTCACCACACTGCAAATTGTTGGTGGCTTATTGATCCTGTTTAGTGTCATCGTGACTTCAACCAAAGAAAGCTAGTCTGTAAGCTCAAAGCGGTCAAAAATTCTGTTCAATGACTACTTTATTGATCGCTTCCATATTAAAGTAACCCTCAATGAAGAATTTAAGGCGTGCAGCGGATGCGCGCCTTTGTTTGCTGAGGATGAAAATGACCAAACCGTTGAACGAATGTATTGTCCCAATGTACCCCACTATTCAGGCACTGGATGTGAACGCGCTTGAACCTGGTGAGCATAAGTTTTGGTTTGCAGTAGCAACGGATGCGATTGGTCATCCGCAAACTTTACCTGTACGTGTATTTAAAGGTTCTAAACCGGGCAAACGCATCATGATCACCGCTGGTGTGCATGGAGATGAACAAAACGGTATCCTCACCGCGCAGAAGCTCGCTCGTGAACTGGAAGGGAAGAGCATCTCTGGCTGTGTGACCATAGTACCCGCAGTTAATTTATCAGGTATCGCTCGCCACAGCCGTGACTTCCATTCTGCGGCACCAGACAGCTCGTCGGCTAACCTCAACCGGATCTTTCCCGGCAATCCTCATGGTGATGATGCCAGCCGGTATGCCAACAGCCTATGGGAAAACCTCCTGAAACCGAATGCGGACCTGGCTATTGATCTTCATTCTCAAACCAGTGGCAGTGCTTACCCTCTGTATGCTTTTGCTGACTATCGTATTGATGATGCCATTCGTATGGCCCGTCTTATCAACCCTGATGTGATTCTTAATGATCCGGGTGATCCTGGTATTTTAGAAACCGTGTATAACCGAGCGGATATTCCATCGATAACGATTGAAGTAGGCGTTGGACGTTATACCGATCTGGAGATGGTGGATAGGGCAACAACTGGCGTGCTCAATGTACTGCGCTGTTATGAGCTACTGGATGGCGAGGTTGAGAGCGCCAACAATGCCTGTGTTGAAGGTAATACCATCACCAGTGTCAGAGCGGAGCAAGGTGGATTTGTTATTTGCCATGTTGAACTGCTTGAAGAGGTTAAGCAGGGTCAGAAGCTCGCCACTCAATACAACAGTTTTGGTGATGAGATTCAGACCTACTTTTCGCCGTCTGCAGGGGTTGTTATTAGCCACAACGTAGAGTCGGTGCGCGCTCCGGGCTCGCTGGTGGTCAGATTGATCTGCTAGCTTTTGTGCTTGTTAATCAGCGTCAGCAGTATGTCTAGCTGGCGCTTTGCTTCTCCTTCCAGCGGATAGCCTATGTTGATCCGCAGACAATCCCGGTAAAGATCAAGAGTACTAAACAGCTTGCCAAGCCGGATATCAAGCTTGTGCTGATCAACCGCAATCGCAAAAGCTTCGCAGTCTAATCCCGGAGCCTGTAACCAAAGCACCATGCCACCTTGTGGATTACTGATGTTAACGCCTGCTGGTAAGTGCTCGGCTAAGTAATCGAGATATTGGCGTCTTAGATCGAGGAGTTTTGCTCTACGATGTCGAACATGCTTAGCGTATTGACCTGAGTCGATAAAGTCGGCGACGGCAAGCTGAGTGGGCAGTGCTACCCCGTAGCTGGCGGCGGTGAACTTCTCTTTGTAGACATCAAGGTATCTGCCCGGCAAGCACCAGCCGAGTCGGTAGCTCGGTGACAGGCTTTTCGATACAGAACCACACCACAACACGTAGCCACCCTTGTCGTAATACTTGGCAGGTAGAGGTGTATGGTCGCTATACGACAGTTCAAGATAGACATCATCTTCGATGATCGGTACCCGATATTTGTTAGCCAAATTTGCCAGTGCCTGTTTCTGACTGGCCGACATATTGATCCCTTGCGGGTTCATATGCGAGGTACAGAAAATCGCTGCATCAACCCGTTTATGTTTAAGATGTGTTTCTAACTGTTCGAGATCGATACCGTCATCCAGAGAGGGTATCTCTACGATTTGTCGCTTCATCTGCCCGAGCAGTTCCAGAATACCGTTAAAGCAAGGTGAGCTAATGGCAATGGTATCGCCTTCATTACTGCATGACTCCAGAGCTGCTTTGATTGCAGACATACAACCTGCGGTAATCACAACTTGTTCGGCGGGGAAGTGCAGGTTGATCTTAGCGAAATGAGTCGCGAGAGCCTGTCGCAGTAACGGTTCTCCCTGAGTATCCGGGTAGTGGTTGAGACGGTCACCTAAACGCTTCAATGAACGACGGAAACTGCGCTCTAGTTCGGTAACGGATTGCTGGTCATTAATGGTGGTTGAGACGCCTAGCGGGCCCTGAACTGATGGGTGGGAAGGGTAGCTCTGGGTAACATTCGATACTTTGCTGACAAATTGAGCCCACTCTGGCGTTGAATGACGTGGCTTGCGTGGCGCAACAAAATATCCAGCCTGAGGACGAGAGAGAATCCAGCCTTGTGACTCCAACTCTTGATAGCAGCTAACTACTGTCGACATGCTGACTGACTGCTGTTTGGCTAACTGTCTGAGTGATGGCATTCGGCCACCTTCCTGACGTAATCCGGATTCAATCTCTTCAACAAATTGATTGGCTAGTTGTTTATAGATGCTCATCTGTCCCCGCCTGCTACGCGATTGTCTAACTGTACCGGTTTTTCTTTTAAAAATTGTATCTGTATATGATTTTGCGCTCAAGGGATACTGACTCAAAACATAGAGGAGGTGAATATGAAAAGAAATGATTTGCTACTGGCAATTGCAGTAATGGCCATCTGGGGATTCAATTTTTCAATGATCAAGATGGGGGTGACCAATGTTCATCCTCTGCTGGCAACGGCGGCACGTTTTGCTTTAGCAGTAATGCCAGCGATTTTCTTTATTGCCAGACCTAACGTTCAGTGGCGCTATCTGGTTAGCTACGGTTTAGTGTTTGGTGTCGGTATCTGGGGTATGGCGTCGTGGTCAATTACCGCAGGCTTATCATCGGGGATCTCATCGGTCTTGCTGTCAACTAACGTTATCATCGGAATGATTGTAGGCGTGTGGGTGTTTAAGGAGCAGGCATCGACACGTAAGATCACGGGTGCCGTATTGGCTATGGTGGCGTTACTGGTCCTGGTAATGTCGACCACAGGTAACGTGACGTTAGCTGGTGTGGTGCTAATCATGATTGCGGCGTGTAGCTGGACATTAATGGGCGTGATTGTCAAAGCATCAAAAACGACTCAGGCCTTTGCATTTAATGTATGGGGAATGCTGTTTGCGCCGATTCCTCTGGTGCTGTTTGCTACTGCGCTACATGGCGAACAGATCTTGTGGTCTGCGCTGGATAACTGGGATTGGAGCACAACGGTTGCGGTGTTATTCCAGGCATATCCGACAACTCTGTTTGGCTACTGGGTCTGGAATCGAACTCTGATTAAATATCCGTTGAGTACAGCGGCTCCACTAACTCTGTTGGTACCTGTGTTTGCACTTATCAGTGGTTACTTTATGTATGACGAGGTGCTGTCTGTTGCTCAGGTGGTCGCATCAGGACTGTTTTTGGTCGGGATTGGTCTAATTGTTAAACCAGCAAAAGCTAAGGTTGAACAGCCGATAATCGCTGATAGGGATGCCTTGATCAAAACGGCAAGATAAACGTTCGAAACCGGGTCAGCTTATAACTGACCCGGTTTGTTGACTGTTGCTACATAAGCTCGACTTCGACGTCTGTCTCTATCTGGGTTGAACAAGCCAAAGTATAGCCGTTGGCAATATCTTCTTCGCTCAGTGTTTCGGTACTGTTTCGAGTCACCTGACCTTTATTAACTTTACATTTGCATGAGCCACACATACCGCTACGGCAGGCAATAATGATTGGCACACCTTGCTGTTCGAGCACGTCAGCCAGCGTTGAGCCCTGTTCTACTTGAGCAGAAACACCAAATGCAGGCACTTCAAACTGTACTACACCGCTGGACGAAGAGTCTTGCTTGGACTCGATTGGTGTAAAGCTTTCCTGATGGAACTGATCTGCTTCAACCCCAAGAGCCAGAGAGTATTGCTCCATGTCTTGCATAAAGCGAGTTGGACCACATAGGTAGACGGTACGCTGCCCTATGTCCGGGCAGAGTGTTTTTAACCATTGCTGATCAAGACGACCCTGAGGGTGCTGTGTACCTGTGTTGTCTTTCAGCAATAGCTTAAGATCAAAGTTACTGTGCACCGCGTTGATTGACTCTAACTCATCAAAATAGATGGTCTTCGCAGCACTCTTGGCCATATGAATGAAGACGATGTCGAGCTGTTCTTTGTCGCGTAACCAAGTTTTTGCCATCGACATCACGGGAGTGATTCCGCAACCAGCGCTCAGCAACACGACTTTTTCTTTTGGCTGATTATCGACACAATTAAACGGTCCTGTCGGAGCGAGAACCTGCACTGTATCTCCAATCGAGAATTGGTCGACGATATGGTTAGAAACTAAACCTCCATCAACACGCTTTACGGTCAGTTTGAGGTGATCATCACCTGGCATCGAAGCGATAGAGTAAGCTCGATACTCCAGTTTGCCATTTAACTCGAAGCCCAATGAAACGAATTGACCGGGCTTGAAGCTACTAAAATGAAGGTGGCAGCCATCAGCAGCTTGTAACTTGATGCTGACGGTATCTTCCGTTTCCTGCCACTTGTCGCTACAGCGCATAAGTGCTGGTTGGTTATTTTGCCATTCAATAAACATCTTGGTTCTCTCGCAAAGAAACACCCAGTACACAGGAGCTCTATGCACTGGGTGTGGGCAGTGAAATGATTACGCAGCTAAGATGGTTTTTAGATCTTCTTCCACGTTGCCGATGCTACGCATATCAAACTTCTCCTGAATGATAGCCAGCAGGTTATCAGTCAGGAATGCAGGTGCAGTCGGACCTGTGTAGATGCCTTTAACGCCAAGTGCGAACAGGGTAAGCAGAATAACAATCGCTTTCTGTTCGAACCAAGAAAGAACCAGTGTTAGCGGTAGTTCATTAATGTCACAATCGAACTCTTTAGACAGCGCCAGAGCAAGCTGAATCGCTGAATAAGCATCATTACACTGACCAACATCCAACAGACGAGGGATACCATTGATGTCACCAAACTGGTTTTTGTTGAAGCGGAACTTACCACAAGCAAGGGTAAGGATTACGCTATCCTCTGGTGCCTGAGCAGTGAAGTCTGTGTAGTAGCTACGTTCTGATTTGTCACCGTCACAACCACCAACAAGGAAGAAGTGTTTAATGTTGCCTTCTTTCACTTGCTCAACAACAGCCGGAGCTGCTTCCATTAGCGCGTTACGACCGAAACCAACCGTGATCATTTGCTCAATTTCATCGTGTTTGAAGCCTTCCTGCGCGAGTGCACATTCGATTACCTGGCTGAAATCGTCACCTTCAATATGAGCAACACCTGGCCAGCCAACGATGCTACGAGTAAACAGGCGATCTGCATATTGACCCACGTTCGGGTTAAGCAGGCAGTTTGACGTCATCACGATTGCGCCAGGGAAGTTGGCAAATTCTTTTTGCTGGTTCTGCCATGCGCTACCGTAGTTACCTACCAGGTGAGGGTATTTGTTCAGTTCTGGGTAGCCGTGTGCCGGGAGCATTTCGCCATTGGTATAAACGTTGATGCCTTTGCCTTCAGTTTGCTGAAGAATTTTTTCTAAGTCATGCAGGTCGTGACCAGAAACCAGAATCGCTTTGCCTTTAACGGTTTTAACGTTAACCGCTGTTGGAGTCGGGTGACCGAATGTCGCTGTTTCACCCGCATCGAGCATTTCCATCACTTTGTAGTTCATCAGACCGATCTGCATTGAACACTCAAGCAGAGCGTTAAGATCTTCTGGATCGGTACCCAGCCACGCCATGATTTGGTGGTACTCGGCGTAGATGTCGTTGTTAGTCTGCTCAAGAACACGCGCGTGCTCCATGTATGCCGCCGCACCTTTAAGGCCGTATAGACATAGCAGACGAAGACCAATCACATCTTCGCTGATTTCCTGATAGCCACGGTTTACCGCAACCTGAGGAGCAAAAGCCAGAATCTCTTCCGCAGATGCTGGTAGCTCGAAGTTTGCAACGACTGGTGCTGCGTCCAGCTCAACATTGCCCAGTTTAGCGGCTGCCAGAGTTTGTTCTTTAAGACGTGCTTTATACATTGCCGCCTGAGCAGATAGTTCAAGAATGCGTTGAGGGTCAAAGTTAACGTTAGTCAGGGTAGAGAAGAAGGCTTTTGGCGCCCATTGGTTTACCGCGTCATCGACAATACCAAACTTCAGAGCCTGTTCAGCCCAGTAAGAAACGCCCTGTAGGGTGTAAACTAATACGTCTTGTAGGTCAGAAACTTCAGATGTTTTGCCACACATACCTTGTGCAAATGAGCAGCCTTTAACAGTAGGGGTTTGAATTGTCTGTTCACATTGAATACAGAACATTGCGCGTCTCCAGTAATAATCGTTATCCAGCCACAATGGCTGTTTGTTTCGTTTTGCTCCCTATATAGCACTTAACGTGCCAATGATTAAGCTGTTGATTTTATTGAATTAAGTTAAAGTAAAGAGCGAGTGGTGATGTCAATACAACAACGCTGGTGATGTGTTTTTTACATCACGCTTTGGTGGGGTAAGTAGCCCTAAAACTTGGAGACAGTACAGTGCTAGCGAGACAATGGTGATGAATTGCACAAAAAAATGTCTATGACTCAAGATACTAGCGAACGGAGTAGCAAAAAAATAAGCAGCAGAACGAGGCTTACCAATGATGTATTTTTTACATCAACTATGAATGGCTATGGCTGTTGCTATTCGACAGCCATAGGACTGAAGGGAGCGCAGTGTAGTCAACCGAGGGGCTCACTACACGACCATCAGGCTTCGACACCAAGCTTTTTACCCATGCGGTACAGGTTACCACGGTCCATTTGCAGGAACTCTGCAGCTTGTGACCAGGTGCCGTTGGATTTATTCAGAGCGTGTACGATTAAGCGCTTCTGATACGATTCAACCAGGCCACGCATCGCCTGACTTTCGTTGGGTAGCGCGTCCTGAAAGATACCTTCATCAGAACTACCGAGACCAGCGTCAAAATGTCCAATACGGATCATTTGCTGCTGTTGCTGAATTGCCCTCAGCGCTGCACGAGTCAGGGTGTGTTCTAGTTCCCTGACGTTTCCTGGCCAGCTCTGTTTTTCTAACCAAGTCAGACTTTTAGGATGCAGGTGCAGGTTAGGAATGTTGAACTGACTACGAACTTTTTCCAGTAGATAACCTGCCAGAACAGGTAGGTCTCCGTCACGCTTACGCAGCGGCGGGACTGAAATAGGAAACACATTTAAACGGTGGTAAAGGTCTGCGCGGAACTGACCCGCTGCTACTTCCTGTTCGAGGGAACGGTTAGTTGCAGCAATGATTCTGACGTTGACCAGCAGATGTTGATCGCTACCAACACGCTGCAATTCACCCTGCTGAATGACACGTAGCAGCTTGGCTTGAAGCATCAGTGGCAACTCACCCAATTCGTCAAGAAAAATGGTACCTCCATCAGCAAGTTCAAACTTACCGGCCCGTGAACTGTTGGCGCCAGTAAACGCTCCTTTGACGTGGCCAAACAGTTCACTTTCTGCCAGACCTTCCGGTAGTGCGGCACAATTGACGTAGATCATCGGCTTGTCGGCACGGTGGCTTTGGGCGTGGACGCTATGAGCGACCAGCTCTTTACCAACGCCGGTCTCACCAGTGATTAACACGGCGTAGTCTGACTGAGCAACCGTTGCAATATTCGTTCGTAACTGTTCGATTTGTGGGCTAAGGCCGACCATTTCTCCTTTCTGCAGGCGAGCCTGCTGGATAAGGGTCTGAGTAACCGATTTGTGTTTTTTGTTCTGCGCTTTTAGTGCTTTAACCTGAGCGATATTACGCAGAGTCGCAGCAGCCAGAGCCGCGAAGGTTTCCATCGTGACGGGATCGATGTCATCGAATGCGCCAACGGTCAGGGAATCTAAAGTCAGTACGCCAACCAGCTGACCTTCAACATAGAGGCTACAGCCCATACAGTCATGAACGTCGAGCTCGGCTTCTTCACTAAGCAGGATGCCACTGAATGGGTCGGGCAACTCACAGTCAGCGCCAAACCTGACTGGTTGTTTACTCTGCATAATGGTTTCCAGTCGCGGGTGGGTCGCAGGAAAAAAGCGCCGTGCCAGAATGCTGGTGGAAATACCTTTGACCGCTACAGGGGTAAGAAAGCCATCCTGATCGAGAACAAACAGAGCACTGGCATCGCATGGGAAGACTTTATCGATACCATCGATTAATAGCTGATATTGAGCTTCGCTGTGCTGGTTGGAACTAAGGTTGAGCGCGATGTCGAGCAGGACTTTGTTTAGGTTGGCTTTCATTTGGTTCACTCACTGACTTTGGAGCGGGTATGCTAGCAACTAGATGTCATTTTTACATCGCCGGAAGATCAGTAACTGAACCTGAGTTGATTTACATCAAGAGTGCTTAACTTTGCTGAATCAAATCGTGATCTATTTATCGTTAAACTGCGCTCGGTATTGTTGAGGTGATACGCCAACTAAGCGACGAAAGTGATGGCGCAGAGTGGTGGCATTTTCAAACCCGGCCATGTTGGCTAGCCGCTCAATTGAATGTGCTTCTACTTCGAGTAAGCCCTTGGCTCGTTCAATACGTTGTTGAGTGAGCCACTCTTTAGGTGAGAGGCTAAAGCTGGCGCGAAATTTCCGGTCAAAGGTACGTCGCGACATATTGGCTTTTTCAGCCAGGATATCGACGGTAATGCTTTTGTCGAGTTGGCTATTGGCCCAGTCGATTGCGGCGGAAAACTGGTTTGGCACTTCCAGTATCGGTGTCTCAACAAACTGTGCCTGTCCTCCGAGTCGGTGTGCCGAAATCACCAGTCTTTTCGCAACCTGGTTGGCAATATTGTAACCATAATCCTGTCGAATCACTGCCAGTCCAAGATCGAGAGCCGCAGCACTGCCAGCGGAACAGCCAATGTTGCCATCAAATACATACAGTACATCTGGCTGGTAGTGAACAAGGGGGAACTGCTGACGAAATTTCTGTTCGTACATCCAATGAGTGGTCGCTGTTTTTCCATCAAGCAGTCCAAGCCGGGCCATCAAAAACGAACCGGAACAAAGTGTAAGTACTCGCTTACCCTCTTGAGTAAATTGACTGACCTGCTGCGCGATTATCTCTGGAATTGGATAGTCCCAAGTAGGCCAGCCTGGAATGATTAGGGTGTCATAGGACTCAAGTGAGTTGCCGTGCTGCGCGGTGACGAGCAGATTCCCAGTGGTGTGAATATCGTCGCCTTCGAGATTGATGACATCTGCCTGATACCAGTTTTCAAACTCTGGTCTTGGCAACGCAAATAGCTCTATCGCACACGACATTTCAAACAGGGTGACGTGTGAATGGGCAAGTATGGCAACTTTGTTCATCTTCATTCCTTGAGATAGTCGGTTTAACTTGGCTGAAAATTAACGATAACTGTCTTTTACGCCAATGTCACCCTCGGTTAATCCTCGGCATGATAGTGACGTAGTTAATTAATCAGGGAGAGGATAGTATGTCTAGTGCAGTATCAAGAGTGACAGCGGCAGGGAGTGAAGAAGCTCTAAAGCATTTTGAACAGTTGCTTAAGTTCGAAACGGATTGTTGGGATGTGCACCATGCGCTAACTAACGGTTTACAAGATTTTGTCTTGGTTGATGTCAGGGCTGAAGTGTTGTTTGAACAAGGGCATATTGAAGGGGCGATCAATATTCCTCAGCCGCGATTGAATGAGAAAAGACTGGCGGAGTATCCAACAGACACCCTGTTTGTGGTCTATTGCGCCGGGCCACACTGTAACGGAACTGAGAAAGCCGCCATTCGATTAGCCAAACTTGGTCGTCCGGTGAAAAAAATGATCGGCGGAGTGACCGGATGGCTGGATGAAGGATTTACACTTGTCTCACAGGAGGTGGAGCAATGCAGTTAATTGTTGGAACGGATTCTACATGGTCTTTGCGCGCGTGGTTGTGCGCAAAGATTGCTGATATTGATGTCAGCGTTAAGGTGGTCGACCTGACTAAGCCCGACTATCGTCAGCAATTGGCGCTGTTATCACCAACCGGACTGGTTCCGGCACTCAAAGCAGAAAACCTGCTGGTTCACGATTCTCTTGCCATTACTGAGTATTTCAATGAGCTTGCGGATGGTGCTCTGTTGCCTGCTTCGCGTGAACAGCGAGCCTATGCCCGCTCTTTGTGTAGCGAACTGCACGCTGGGTTCTTTAACCTGCGTAGCCTATGCGGATTCACTCTCGAACCCGTTGCGCCAGTTGATCGAAATACACCTCAACTGCGACCAGAAATTGAGCGAGTGGAAGCGATATTTGACGCTGCCGAGCTACCATTTATGTTCGATAAACCGACAGCTGTCGATGCTTTTTACGCAGTGCTTGCCTATCGGCTCAATAGCTACGGAATCCGGCTGACAGGTAAAGCTGGCGAGTATCAGCTAAGCCTTCTTAATTGGGATCTTATGACAGACGGGATCGAGCAAATGCGAACCTGGAAAGGGTAACGCAGTCTTTGTTTGACAGGGTGTGCATATAACTATGCATGTTATGCATACCCAGATTGTCAAAATGTCATTTGAGTCATCGCGCGTCGATCTCTACACTTCGCGCTCTTTTTAAACCCATGCTGAGATTAAGAATCATGTTTTCTCAATCACTTTTCGCTCAGCTAGTGAGAATGACCCTGTTACTGACGTTATCACTTGTTGCTGTCCATAACTCGCCAGCCTTACTGGAGTTGTTGGCCCAGCAAGCGATTAACAGTGGCTGTCACCAAACTACTGGTGACCACCAAGACCATTCTCACCACCATCATCACTAAGGTTTTGCGATGAGCATTTTTCGATTTCCTTTAATGGTTTGGCTTGGAATTGCCATTCTGATTATCTGTCTTGGGATTAGACAATCTTTCGGTATCTTTATGATGCCTATTTCTGACCACTTTCAGACTGGTCGAGAGTTCTTTAGCTTTGCTATTGCACTGCAAAACTTGTTATTTGGCGTGTTTCAGCCGTTTGTCGGTATGGCATCAGACCGCTTTGGCGCTAAGCGAATCATTATTCTCGGTGCCATCGCATACAGCCTAGGTTTATACCTGACTTCAATCGCTGTTGAACCGAGTCTGCTTTACCTTTCGCTTGGTGTTTTGGTTGGTTTAGGTTTAAGTGCGACCAGCTATGTGATTGTACTGGGCGCGGTTGCCAAAGTAGTGCCTGCAGAACACGCAGCAAAGGCATTTGGTTTAACGACTGCGGCGGGTTCGTTTGGTATGTTCGCTATGATCCCAGGTGCGCAGACGTTGTTGACCGATTTTTGCTGGCAGGGAGCCCTGCAAGGTTTTGCTATCTTGTGTAGCACCATGATCGCTTTTGCGTTGTTTATGAAGAGCGGTAAACCGAAGCAGATGGCTAGCGGCAACCATGCCGACGAGAATCAGACTCTGAAGCAGGCTTTAAAAGAAGCATTTGCGCATAAAGGTTATTGGCTAATTCATCTTGGATTCTTCGTTTGTGGCTTCCATGTGATGTTTATTGCCACTCACTTACCGAGTTATCTGGCTGACAAACATCTGCCAGCTTCGACCGCAGCCATGGCATTGGCCTACGTCGGCATATTTAACATCTTTGGCTCTTACTTTTGGGGCGTGATGGGTGACAGATATAGCAAACGCCATGTGATGTCAGCACTCTATCTGATGCGCACTCTGGTTATTGGTGCCTTTGTGACCTTGCCGGTGACGGAACACACTGCTGCTATCTTTGGTGGAGCAATTGGTTTCTGTTGGTTGGGTACTGTGCCACTGACGTCTGGCTTAGTGCGTCAGATCTTTGGTGCTAAGTACCTTTCAACTCTCTACGGTCTGGTTTTCTTTACGCATCAGGTAGGCAGTTTTCTGGGTGCCTGGGCTGGCGGTCGTATCTATGACTACTACGGCTCTTACGATCCAATCTGGTGGTCAACCGTTGTACTTGCATTCGCTGCAGCTTTGATTCATTTGCCAATTAATGACCGACCAGTGCAACGTTATGCAACTGCATAATAAATAGAAAATAGTGAGCCCGTTTTAGTCCAACTTAGATTATGATGGGCTCATCTACTTTTAAATATTTTCTTACATGTTTGCTGAATGGGTCACTACAGAGGCACTGATTGCTGCCTTTCTTTTCTTCCTTGGATCGTTTGTCCAGACCGCAATCGGTTTTGGATTGGCGATTGTCTCTGCGCCACTATTAATCTTAGTTGCTCCTGAGTACGTTCCCGCACCAATCTGTCTGGTGGCACTGTTTATTTCTCTGCTCAATGCTTTTAAGCATCGTGACAGTGTGGAAATAGGTGGCCTTAAAATGGCGCTGATCGGCCGTGTTCCTGGCTCGATAGCTGGTGGTGTTTTACTGGTGATGGTGTCTACAAACTTGATGGCGATATGGCTTGGTGCTTTGGTGTTGTTTGCCGTAGCAGTGAGCTTACTTCCGTTCCGTATTGAACCGACGTCGACACGTATGGGTGTAGCTGGTTTTTTCTCAGGACTCTTTGGGACCAGTTCGGGCATAGGCGGTCCGCCGATGGCACTGTTGTTACAGCATCAGGAGGCGAACCAGTTACGGGGTAATCTGTCAGCTTTTTTTGTCTTTAGCTCATTTATCTCGTTGTTGATTCAGATGCCAGCAGGCTTTTTAACACTACACCATGTATGGATCAGTATTCCCCTTGTTCCTGCTGCGTGGGTTGGTTATAAACTGGCTCAGTTAACCACCCATTCGTTGCCGAAAGAGAAGATTCGCATCGGAGCTTTAACCTTGTGCAGTATCAGCGGTGCGACTGCAGTTTGGCAGGGGTTAGCTTAAACTGTTCATGTTAGGTTAAGGAAAAATCCTGATACTGATAACCAATAGGGAAGGCACTTTGAGATTCGATTTATGACCCTTCCTAGCTATGAGCAGTATTTGCCCAGTAGCGAGGTTTCTAACAAAGGAGAGAGCAGGTGTTAAGAACACTCGGTAATATTATTTGGTTCCTGTGCGGTGGTATTGTGATGGGATTGATGTGGTGGTTCTTCGGACTACTCGCATTTATCAGTATCATTGGTATTCCATGGGGACGTGCGTGTTTTGTTATGGGTAACTTTTCGTTCTTCCCATTTGGGCAAGAGGCGATTGCTCGTGATGAACTGACCAATGAAACCGATATCGGCACCAGCCCGCTTGGCCTGGTCGGTAATGTTATTTGGTTTGTGTTTGCAGGTATCTGGTTGGCTATTGGCCACATCATGTCAGCAGTGGCATGTTTCATTACCATCATTGGTATTCCGTTCGCACTGCAGCATCTGAAATTGGCGTATATTTCACTGGCGCCAATTGGCAAGACTGTCGTGCCAAAAGAGCAAGCGGCAATGGCAAGATACTCGAAGTAATAGTTGATTACTTCTCTTTGCACAAGCTTTCAAAAGATCCCTTAATGGGATCTTTTTTCGTTTATGGCATGTGAGATTTGTCTCTCGAGCAGGGCATGATGGGGAGTAATAAAGTCGCGAGTGATAGTGTCGTCGATTTGTTACACAACTAAAGATGGGCGCTTTTTGGTGACTTGAGCACATTTTGTACTAATCGCTTATTGATCTGATGAATCAGTTAGTTATAGTAGCCGCGTTTGCTGTTATGCTGATTTAAGAATAAAAATTAATATGTTACCCCAATTGATTAACACTAAGCGTTTAGGTCTCGCATTGCTCAGCGGGATGTTTTGCGTGAGCAGTTTTGCTAAGCCGGTTGAGCTAGAACTGTATACTCAGGAATTCCCCCCTCTCCAGGTTCAGGTCGGAGAGCAAGCCGAAGGCTATGTGGTTAAGTTGTTGAAGCTGTGGTTGAACATGCTTCACAGAATCTGGAGATGGAAATCAGTGGTATCCATTTTCTGCCCTGGAAGCGCGCTATACGCAATACTCAAGAGAATGAGAACGTCTTGTTCTTTTCTCTCTCACGTACCCCTAATCGTGAGCAACAGTTTCAGTGGATAGGTCCAGTTTCTCCGTATGAAGTAGCGGTCTATCGTCACATCGAAGGTCCTCCAGTCAACCCTGATTACCTTTCTGACCTCAAAAACTATAGCTTCGCTGCTCAGGCTGCCAGCTCTTTTGAAGAGGTGATTAAAGAAGAGGGCTTCAACAATATTATTCCCGTCAACTACGGACAAGTAGCAATCAAGCTGCTACGAGCTCATCGTGTAGACTTCGCTCCTCTGGTGACCTCAAGTTATTATTATCGTATGGAGCAGTACGGCTATAATCCGGACGAGTTTATCGAAGTTATCAAGATAGATAAGTTGTGTAAGGAGCTATGGCTGGTGACGGGGAATAACACCTCTCCTGAGGTAGTTGCAGCCTTGCAAGAGAGCTTTAACCAGTTAAAAAACGACGGTTTACTTGAGCAGTTGATCGCTGAATATCAGCCAGACAGTGAAGTGATGGTTCGCTATCGAAATGCGAAACTGAACTAAAAAAAGAGGCTTATTCAGCCTCTTTTTTGATTGTGGTTACAGCTCTTCACCATAGATATCGAAGGAGAAGTACTTAGCTGCAATCTTATCGTAGGTACCATTTTTGCGAATGGTATCGATGGCTTGATTGAATTTTTCTGCCAGAGCTTTATCTTGCTGACGCAACGCTAATGCCGTTCCTTCACCAATATAGGCTTTATCTGTTACTGGTTTGCCGATGAACTCAAATCCCTGACCGATCTCCTTGTCCAAAAATGCCAAGGCTAATTGATCGGAATTACCAAACGTCACATCGAGTCGACCATTATTCATATCAATATAGACTTCATCCTGACCTGAATAGCGTTTGATTTCAGCAACATCACCAAATTTATCTGTCACGTAACGATCGTGGATAGTGCCGCTTTGTACGCCAATCACCTTACCTTTCATCTCTGACTGAGTCAGAGCAATATCACTGCCTGTTTTAGCAACGAAGCGCGCTGGGGTTTGGTAGTATTTGTTGGTGAACAGGATACGTTTCTTACGCTCTTCAGTGATTCGCATTGATGCCATGATGACGTCAGATTTACGTGCTAACAGGCTTGGAATTAACGAGTCCCAGGCTTGTGAAACCCAGGTACATTTGAGCTGGGCTTCAGCACATAGTGCATCGGCGATCTCGATATCAAATCCGACTGGCTTGCCATTAGTGTCCATGTAATTGAATGGCGGATAGGTGAAGTCAGAAGCAAGACGGACTTCTTTAGCCACAACAGGAGTTGCTAGAAGTGTTGCTGCGCAAGCGATAGCACTAAGCATTTTGTTCATGATAAAAATCCTTATTATCTTTCGGTGGATGGTGTCAGGACGTCTGAGAAGTTGCAAATAATTTCACTCACTTCTTGCATAGTTTGAGCGGAGCCAATGGTGATCCTCACGCAGTGTTTCAGCGCGGCTTCGTGCCCTTGATTTCTTGTTACTACGCCATGCTGGACTAAGTAATCAAACAGATTAATGCCAGCTTGAGTACGGATCAGGACAAAATTAGTCGCTGACGGATACACGTTTTCTATCCAGGGTAGGTGTCTGATAGCGCTGACAAATTGGTCTCTGGTCTCAATCAATGTGCGAGTGTGCGACGCAACCTTTTTTAGCCCCTGAGGGCTAAGAGCATGCAATACAATCTCCGATGAGCTGTCCGGCATTGGGTATGGCGGAACCAGACGAGCGATAAAGTCCATTACGCTAGGGGAAGAAAGGATAAACCCACAGCGTAGAGCCGCTAGACCAAAGGCTTTGGATAAGGTTCGAATCACGATCAGATGTGGGTAACGTTCAATAAGATCTACCACACTTTCGGCCAGTTCGAACTCGATATAGGCTTCGTCGACAACCACTAATGAGTGTTGAGCGGTTTGTTCTAAAACAGAGATGATGTTCTCTCTGCCAAGTGGCTGTCCGGTTGGGTTGTTTGGCGAACAGAGAAAAACCACCTTGGCTTGTTTCGCCGCATTAACCACTTGCTCAACATCGAGTGAAAAGTCGTTAGCACGTAATGGGCAGTCGATAGTCGTTACCGAGAAAGATTCAGCGCAAAACTGATACATAGCGTAGGTCGGACTGCAGGTGACGATACTATCCCTACCTGGCTGACAGAAGGTTCTTATGACCAGGTCGATTGCTTCATCAGCACCTCGCACCGCAAGTGTTGGCTGACTGGTATGACAGTATGCCTGATACACGGCAGCGATATCTTGTGGTAAGAAGTCTGGGTAACGGTGCAGCTCAGACTGATGCCGTTTAAACAGTAAAGGTTGCTCCAATTCATTGGCGTTAAGCCATAGTCGCCCACTGCCTCCAATGCGTCGTGCGGATTGATAAGGTATTAATTTTTTTATGTTCTCTGGCGCTAGTTTTTCTGCAAGTGACGTCATTGTTCAAATCCATTAATGAATTATTAATCAAGATATATAGGCGTAATTAACTATATTTCCCTTTTAAGTAACAATTTAATCAAAAAATAATGACGCTAGAATCGAAATAAAGGCATACTAGCCATGCAAAAAGATCATGGATGACAATAGTGAATACTCGACTACCCTCGACAAAAAACCTGCAAGCATTTCTCGCTACCGCTTACTACCTAAACTTCACGCATGCCGCTGAATCATTGAACATGACTCAAGGTGCAATTAGTCGCCAAATCCAGTCGCTGGAAAGTGTTATGGGGGTGACGTTGTTTTACCGTCAGGCTAGAGGCTTAGCTTTGACTGAGGAAGGGGATAAGTTTGTTCCTTTTGCTGAAGATATTATTCGACGCCTGCAGACATCAATACGTGAGGTCGCCGACAGTGCTAATCGAATAAAGATCAATGCACCTAGTTGTATCACCTCATGGCTTTTGACACGTCTAGCTCACTTTCAGCAGCAGTATCCAGATGTCAATGTTGAACTTACTTCGACCACAGAACATAACGTGGTGCCTAGTTTTGATCGATTTGACCTGATAATTCGTTACGGTAAACCGATTCGCAGTAAGGCTTACGAGCAGATACTTCTGTTTGAAGAGGTATTGGCACCAGTTTGTTCACCTGAGTTGTGGCATAAGATCGCGACTGAGTCTGACAATGAAGTCATTGATATATCAGCAACGTTGCGTCGTTGCACTTGGTTACACGCTAATCAGGAACAGTCTGACTGGTTAATGTGGCTCGATACGCTTGAGCAGAATAATGTCCATGGCAAAGGCAACCAAACCTTCGCAACTTTAGATCAAGCCGTAAATGCAGCACTACAAGGCTTTGGAGTGGCCATTGGCGATATCACGTTGGCGCAGCAAGATCTGCAGTTAAAACGCTTGATTCAACCATTTGAGCAAAGCGTTAGATCTGGCAGTGGCTATCATCTACTGATGCCTTTACAGGAAGATAATAGTCGAGTGAGGCATTTGGTCGATTGGTTAGTCAAATAGTGCAGTCATCTGCCTTTGTGCCTGACTGTTGCTAGTATGCCTTAATGCCATACGGCTTAAGTTTGGCGGGCAGGACTTCATCAAGCTTATCGATTTCAGCGGGAAAAACTTCTATCAGGGCGAAATTATGCTCTTGATAGATAGCTCTGATCTGGTGCTGCTGTTTTTCATCGGTCTCGCCATTATCGTTACCCCAGTATTGCAAATAGACTTTACCTGTAGGCAGGTAGAAGTCACTTAATACATCTTGCTCTATGGGCAACTGGCGGTCATAGGCGTGAACGACCCCATTCATATATAGCCAGTTGTCGATGATCAGTTCGCCTTTCGAACGCACATAATGTCCATCAAGAGTGCGGTGTTTAGCTTCGAATTTTTGCCTGAAACTGGAAAGAGACTTATCTGTGGCGTGGGCTTGTGCATCCTGGCCTGAGAACTCGACAATTGACTGCTTTAGGCGTTTATTACGCACTATGGAATCGTGCCAAACGACGAACTGTTGCTCGCGCTCTTTATCTTCACGCTGATAGCCGCCGACGGTAAGACCTGAGGCGGTGACATGCCAGCCATTATCCTCTTTAGCGATCCAGCCGAGTTCTTGCAGTAACTGGTTGATCTTCTTGGCACTTAGTGAGAAACGTTGACCTATCTGGGTCGCGCTAAGGGTTTTACCGCTGGTGGCAGCGGTGTCGATAAGAAGATTTTCAGGCCAGACAATGAATTGGCCAAATTTAGGATGGTCGACATATTCTCCGCCAAACTTTGCGCCGATTTCCGTCAGTACCCAGCCGTCCTCTGAGCGATTGATATAACCTGCACTCTTGAGATCGTTAAACAACTGCTTAGCGTCGAGTTCGCGTTGTTTGGCTAAGGCGGTGGTAGAGATTTTATCGGGCATTCTGTTCTCCTTATCATTGTTGCTATTGTTGGATTAAAGTGACCTTTAATCAAGCAGATATAGGAAAATTTTGTCGCACAGGTAGGGTTTAATTGGCGATGTTAGCTACGGGGCTACCAGAGCAATACCAGCTGAAATGAGTCGGGGAGGTGACCTCCCTGACCATTATTGGTAGAGGTAACCGTCAACAACGACTGCCTGAGTCTGATAGTTGTCATCAAGCACGGTTGCGGCGGCGCGGAAATGGGGCTCAAGCAAGCCAAGGTCGTTGCAGTTAATTGCTTGTGCAGGGTAGGTTGAGGCCATTCTCAATGCTTCATCTTCTTCAATGCCCCACTTGATCACATTCGCGACCGATTGATCCATGCCGATATGAGCGCCTGCCAGACTACCGTTACTATTAACCAGTTTGTTGTCGACCACTTTGATGGTTTCACCGTCGAGCACAAACTGATTGGTTTTACTGCCTAACGTTGCCATAGCATCTGTGACTATGAGGAGTTTTCCTTGCGGTTTGGCTTTATGGGCGAGGACAAAGCTTTGTGGATGAACATGAATGCCATCCGTAATGATTGAGCACCAGCTATGATCGGTATTGAGTGCTGTACCGACCACGCCAGGTTCGCGACCTTCAAAAGGAGACATAGCGTTGAACAAGTGGGTAAAGCCATCAACAAGTGACAACTTCTCTTCAGTAAGCTGAGCCGCTTTAGCGTTGCTGTGGCCACATGAAAGAATAATGCCGTGCTTCTTCATCCATTTCAGCGCAGAGCTATCAATGTTTTCGACTGCTGCTGTAACCAGTACTTTGCCCTGAGTTGGCCATTGAAACTGTTCTAACTGGTCACTACTTGGCGCATAGAACAAGTTAGCATCATGAGCACCTTTCTTATCTTTATTTAGCCATGGGCCCTCTAAGTGAACGCCAAGCACGCCTGCAACCGATTCTGCGATTGCCTGCTCTGTTGCATTGAGTGCTGCTTGAATGTTTTGCGGGGTCGAGCTGATTAAAGTTGGTAACAGGTAAGCCGTACCGTGTTGACGGTGTGCCCGACAAATTGTCTCCATGCCCTGAGCGGTAATATCATTATTAAACATCACATCTCCACCACCATTTACCTGAATATCGATAAATCCGGGAGCAATAATACCGTTTGGAAAATGCTGATGCTCGATCTCGTTAGGTAGTTCACTCATCGGCAGGATAGAGACGATCTGGTCTTCTTGCCAAACTAAAGCACAGTTATGGTGGTAATTATTTCCGTCAAAAAGACGGGGGGCGGATATCGCTTTGAGGGTCATTGTTTACTCCCTGAACTGAAATGCAGCGCCTAGCAGACAAGCATCGTAGTCCCCTTTTGCTGCAACAACAGGTACCTGAAATGCAGCGGGACGAGTTTTGATCGCCTGATTTACACGCGTTAAATAACCTGTCGCTAATCCAATGCCACCGCCAAGAACAATCACATCGAGATCTAAACAAGCCTTCAAGTTACATTGTCTTGCGGTTTCTCATAAAGTTACCACTTCACCATTATAGCTATAAAATTGTCTCATGCCGGTTACTTAGGTGGTACCAAATAGTGCGAATAGGCACTTTGTTACGTAGCACTGGTTAAATTGTTCGCTAATGTAGCGTTACTTTGAAATGGTTTTTGTTGTGCTAGATGCTGAATGCCTGCAGCGTTAATCGACGAATAGAGAGAAGTCATTTGCTGAGCAAAAATATAACTTGATCTTATGTAGCGGTATTAAGCTTGCGCTAGTCTACCTTACTTGATCCTATTTCCCAGTTTTATGGTAAGTTGCGTTACATCAGCATCACGAACCCCTCCTCAACCATTGACAATTAAAATCTGCAAGCCTTTATACTTCGTGTTGATTCATGCACAAGTTTTATAGCAAGTGCCTGTGTAAATATACAGTTATTTATTGCTCTCACCGAGCGCTCGTTGTATGTTATTGAGCAACAGTAATCTAAATGGACAGAGAGCAATGCGAGACTCATTACGAGGCAAAATTATCGAGGTTTGCACTAAGAAAATTAACCAGAAAGGGGACAACGTCGGTGTTTCATTTTATGCCTTCTTTGCCAACAAAAATGATGATCCAGTGCTGTTGATGGAGGCCGCTACCTGGTGGATTCAGACCCATCAACTAGACCATTTTGAGAAAGCTCATAAAATTCTCGATATGGTTAAGTCCGGTGAATAAAGCAAGGTTAAGTCCGTTCTACCGACTGTCTGGGTCAGAAGGTTGGCCCAGACAGTGTTTAAAAATTAGCGTCTACCCTTTTCAATCAGCGTTGTTCCTCGTAGCAAAGAGTGACTAGCTAGGGGTAGCATCTACCTAATAGTGCCTCCCTCTTGTTTTAGGAAGTCGATTAAGGCTCGGTTTCTGAGCGGCATTAATGCTTTGTTCTGATATACGGCATATAAGGGAATGGTCACGCTATGCACATCAGGTAAGATTCTGACCAACTCTCGACTTGCCAGCTCATCTTTTACTGCAAATTCAGGCACTACAGAAAAACCAATGTGATTGAGTAGAAAACCTCTTAGTGAGTTGGTAGTACGAACCCGCACTCTTGCCTTCTTTTTCAGCCTTACGACCTCTCCCTGTGAGGATGTTAATTCTAATACTTTGTCACCATGAACAATGTCGTGACTGATCCAATCCAGCGTTAGCAAATCTTGCGCTGACTGCAACTCCTCGAAGCGTTGCAAGTATTGTGGCGACGCACAAAGAATATCTTCAAACTGACCAATTCGGGTGGCATACAGACTTGAGTCTTCAAGATCTGAGGAAGCACGAATCGCGATGTCACAGCGTGATTCGATTAGGTTACTGTAGCTGTCACTTTCGACGATCTCTAGCTGGATCTGCGGATACTTAGCGAGAAACTGGCTGAAAAGATCCACGTACGCGGCAATGCCAACGGGTGTTGAAACTCGTATCATGCCATTGGGTTCACTGCTGAACTTTTGTGCCTGATTGTTGGCCTCAGTCGCCAGCTCTTGAATCATCTGACACTTTTCGTAGTAGTGCGCGCCAGTCTCTGTAAGAGACAAGGAGCGTGTTGTCCGGTGAATAAGACGTGTATTCAGCTCTTGTTCCAGTTTGGTCACGATTTGAGAAACTCTCGCTTTACCAATGCCTAACTGCTCTGCCGCTTTGGTGAAAGATTGCGTTTCAACCACTCTAGTAAACACCATCATGTCATCAATAGAGATCATTCTAATTAGTATTGTTTAGTCATACTTAACTATGAGTTTAAGTAATGGGCGATTATTAATCAATCAGGAAACTATATAGTTATCTCAACCAATTAAGAGACACACGGAGATAACAGTATGATTGTTGTAACTGGCGCAACTGGCCAACTTGGCCGTCTGGTAATCAAACATCTAATTCGCAAAGTCGATGCTTCACAGGTAATTGCTGCGGTTCGTTCCCCAGAAAAAGCGCGTGATCTTTCTGCTTTAGGTATCCAGGTTCGAGAAGCTGATTACTCAAAACCTGAAACATTAGCAACAGCCTTTGAGGGGGCCGAGAAAGTTCTGCTTATTTCATCAAGTGAGTTGGGCCAAAGAGCCAGACAGCATCTGAATGTAATTGAAGCGGTGAAAGAGGTAGGGGTCTCTCTGATTGCTTATACCAGCTTGTTGCATGCGGACTCTTCTCCATTAGCGTTAGCTCAGGAGCACATTGAAACCGAGCGAGATCTGCAAGAGAGCGGAGTACCGTTTGTTTTGTTACGTAACGGTTGGTACTCAGAGAACTATCTTGCAAGCGTATCGTCTGCCATTGAACACGGTGCATTTATCGGAAGTGCGGGTGAAGGCCGAATCAGCTCTGCTGCCAGAGAAGAGTATGCACAAGCCGCCGCTACAGTCATGGCTTTAACAGAGCCTCAAGCCGGAAAAGTATACGAACTGGCTGGTGATGAGTCATATACGCTCAGCGAGCTCGCGGCTCTGATCAGCCAGCAATCAGGTAAAGACATTCCTTATATGGATCTGCCTGAACATGAGTTTAAACAAGCACTAGTGAGTGCTGGGCTACCAGAGCCATTCGCTGAGCTGCTGGCTAATTCCGATGTAGGAGCCTCGAAAGGTGGACTGTTTGATGAGCAGGGGGAATTAAGTGCTTTGCTTAATCGTCCAACGAAAAACATTGCTGAGATGGTTAAGGACACCGTTACTCAGTAAGCCCATATTCTCCGGATACCGATTCGGAAATACCAATAAAGGCATTCTGCGCAATGTCCGCAGGTGCAATCGATAGAGAATGTAACAATGAAAATATCCAAACCTTATATCACAGCGACACTTTTGACCGCCGTATCGCTACTGACGGCTTGTACAGCCACCAAAGCTGAATCACATCATCCACTGGTAAACAGTCCGATGAAAGAGACAGCGATGAATGCACAGGACGCCTTTTTTAAAGATTTTGATGCAAACGAGATGAGAAAGTACTTCCGTGAAGACTATATTCAGCATAATCCTCATGTACCGACAGGGTTAGCGCCTGCTCTTGGTTTTCTACCGGTGTTAAAAGAAGCTGGAGTGACCTATCAGACTCATCGTCTATTGGAAGATGGTGACTTTATCATCATGCACAACACTTACGACAATGCGCAAGCGTTCGGTGCAAAACAGGTGGTGACATTTGATGTGTGGCGCATGCAAGACGGTCAGGTCGCTGAGCACTGGGATGCCATTTCTCCGGTTATCCAGAACACTGCCAGCGGTCGTTCTCAGTTTGACGGGCCGACCCTTGTTACCGATACTGACAAAACCGAACAGAATAAGCAGTTAGTTTCTGACTTTATGCAGGATGTACTTTTCGGCAAAGCGCCTGAAAAAATCACTCAATACATCAGTGCTGAGCAGTATGATCAGCATAATCCTATGGTTAAAGATGGTTTAGATGGTCTTAATGAAGCACTGACTTATCTGGCATCGCAAAATAATATGTTTGAATACCATAAGGTTCATCGTGTTCTGGGTGAGGGTAATTTTGTCTTAACTCAAAGCGAAGGCCGCTGGAATGGCAAGCCGCAAGCCTTCTACGATCTGTTTCGTGTCAAAGAGGGCAAGATAGTAGAGCATTGGGATATTATTCAGGAGATCCCGGAGGAAATGGCCCACGAAAATGGCATGTTCTAAATAGAAAAGAGCCCGTTATAACGGGCTCTTTGCGTTTTGAATAGTAAAGCCACGGTTAGTTCTTTATCGTGACTTATTACTTTGCATAACAAGGGCGTATAACCAGCCGACAATCAGCCCCCACATGGTTGAACCAATCCCGAATATGCTGATGCCTGAAAGGGTGACTAAAAAAGTCAGCAGCGCAGGCTCGCGAAGTTTGTCACTTTGAAAAGCAGTTTGCAGACACATCATTAAGGTTCCAAGCAAAGCGAAGCCTGCCAGCATATGAGTGATTTGTTGTGGAAGCGCTAAGAATAAGGCAACAACAGAAGAGGCGAGTATTCCTGCGACCAAGTAGAAGCCTCCTGCCCACAACACTGCTTTATAGCGGGCAGCTTTATCACTATCGACATCTTCATTCATACATAGTGCCGCAGAAATTGCCGCCAGATTGATACTGAATCCACCGAAGGGCGCGGAGAGTACGTTTACAATTCCGGTACCAAGTAAAATCGGCTTCACAGGTGCTTGATAGCCATAACTTCTCAGCATTGCGATACCTGGTAAGTTCTGTGAAAGCATAGTTACTATGTATAACGGCAGCGCTATGTTCAGTATCGTTGATAGCTTGAAGTCAGGCGTTACCCAGCTTGGCTTGGCAACTTCCAGCTGCGCTGAACTAAGCAGTGAACCGTCTAGCTGAAATGCAGCGAGAAAACCAATCACCAGCAATATCAGCATGGTGTACTTAGCCATAAATCGTTTACTGACCAGATAGGCGGTAAACATAGCGAAGAAGACGATCGGCATTGTCATTATTGGCTCAAATGCCTTAACACAAAAAGGCATTAAGATGGCACCTAACATGGCTGTCGCGAGCGGTGACGGAATTCTTTGCAGTGCTTTAGAGAGTGGCGTGATCAGTCCTGTAAGGAAGATAAGAACGCCAGTTACCGCGAATGCGCCAATCAGAGTCGGCAGTTGATATTGAGCCGCTGAACTGACCAGAATCGCCGCACCGGGAGTCGACCAAGCGGTGAGTATCGGTGTTTTGTAATACCACGAGTAACCGATTGAGGTGATGCCCATGGTTATTCCTAATGCTAACAGCCAGCTCTCGATCTGACTCGGAGAAGCACCAGAAGCCGATGCGGCCTGCATGATAATCACCACAGAACTTGTGTAACCGACTAAAACTGCGCTAAAGCCAGCGGTTAAATGATTTAAAACTGATGATCTTTGGCTCATTGTTGTCCCATCCTATATGGTAAACTTGTTTGTGCGTGATAACGCACATTTGACAAGATAGCATTGTGCGCTATAACGCACAACCGGAGTTGTATGAATGAAAGACACAATTTTTAAGTCGCAAATCGCTAATCACTTAAAGTCAGAAAGAAAAAAGCAAAAGCTGAGTTTGGACGCTACCGCCAAGCTCACTGGTGTTTCTAAGGCGATGCTCGGCCAAATCGAGCGTGAAGAGTCGAGCCCAACGATTGCTACGCTATGGAAAATAGCCAGTGGCTTGGAAACGTCATTCTCGGCATTCTTTGCCAATGAACCTAATTTGCAATCGGCGGAGCGGGTCTTTCCCCAAGATCCCCGCATGAGGGTAAAAACACTCTTCCCGTACAAAGATGATACGGCGATGGAGGTGTTTGAAATTACGCTGTCTGAGCATCATCAACAGATGTCAGACGCCCATAGTGCTGGGGTAATCGAACATGTGCATGTAATTGAGGGAGAGGGCAAGTTCTTCTTTGACCAACAGTGGCACGCGCTTAAAGCAGGGGAAAGTTTACGTTTCTACAGTGATCAACCCCACGGGTATCAAGCGGTAACCGAATCCATGGTATTCCACAATATCGTCTGCTATCCGAAGTAGTAAAAATAAATCGTCGCTGTTCCTGACTAGAAATAGCAGCGGAAAGTGATGACTCACTTTCCGCCATTAATGACTAAAACGTATTCAATACCACCTGATTGCGACCAAAGCCTTTGGCTTGATACATGGCTTTATCGGCGCGACTAATGGTACTGTGTGGGCTGACTTGGTTACCGGTAATACCAATACTAATCGTAAAATTAATCGTCGTGTTATCGATCTCGACACTTGATTGCTCAACCATTTGACGCAAAAACTCACACTGTTCATAGGCGTCGTTCTCATCATTGGCATTGAACAATATACAGAACTCTTCGCCACCATATCGGGCCAGACTGAGTGCTCCAGGCTTGGGAAAACAACGTCGTATTAAATCAGCCGTGTGATAAATGACTTTATCTCCTCCCAAATGGCCGATGTTGTCATTAATGGCTTTGAAGTGGTCAATATCAATCATGGCCAGGTAGAGGCCCGGCTGTTCGAGGTTCAGTTCGATTTGCTCTCTGAGTGCCAACTTGTTGTCGAGGTGTGTCATTACATCGCTATTACGTAGCTGTTTATGCAGTAACAGGTTAGATAGAGCAACCTCAGAGTAGTCTCTGATCATGGTTAGTATGGTGCGATAAGTGGGAATCGTTGCGTTGATATACATCACCGCAATTAAACAATCTTTGTCGAATAGCGGAATCGTGTAGTGTCGCGACTTGATATGGAGCTTCTTGGCGAGTGGATCGACATAATGCTTAGTGGTGTAGCTGAGTGAACTTGGCGAAAAACGCTTAGCCAGTGCAGTGTCGGTCAGCACAACTTTGGTGTTGCCGTGATAATCAACGGTGGTGAAATGGCCATAATCTGCGTCATAAAAACAGAGCTGCATCCCTTTGTGGTGGCAAAAGCGATCTAATACCGATTTTAAATAACGTTTAAAGTCAGCCAGATTTTCGCGGTTGTTGAGCTGAGAAAGACTTTTGTTCAGCTGGTAAGTGAGATAATTAATCGCTACTGCAAGTAACATCAATGAAGCTATCACAATCGCTGACAGAGAAAACTGATAAGACGTGGCCAGGATGTCGGCACGATCGGTACCAGCGATGAATACCCAGTTATGTTGGTTGTCTGCATTAAACACCGACATCTTATATTGGCCTTGGTAATAGTACTCGTGCTTACCGAAGTAAAGACCACTGTTAATTAATTCGCTGATACCCGCATGGTAACTAATTGATGGTGTACCAACACGTTGCGGATCAGGGTGAAACACCAGTCGGCCTGTATTGGCATCAACAACAAACACATACCCACTGTCTAACGTCCTTAAAGCGCGCAGACTTTGCGTTGCCGATTTGAGATCAAACTCGATCCAAATCTCTTTGCCCTTGTCTTGCACATAACGTACGGCGAATACCCACTGAGCTGAGGACTTTGGATAAATAGACGAAACCGTAAAGTCAGGCGAGATCTCATCTAATGGTTGCCAAACGATATCTGCGTGCTGCTCGGCATAGGTAGAGTTGTGTTGTACGGATTGATACTTTGAGTACTTCTCGTTGATGTAAATAATGTCGCTATAGGCTGGGGTATATTTAAGAATTCGCTTAGCGGTCGAGATAAATTCATCATGGTTCGCTGAATCAGATAAGAGATATAACTTGCTTGATGCTGCTTCGAGTTGCGAGGAGACTAAGTCAGCTGCCGTTTTGATATTTACAAATGACTGCTGGTAAGCATTGTGTTCCGATTGTTTGAGCTGATGGTATGCCGCATAAGCCATACCAATTACTAATAGTATGATATACGGTCTCAGAGTTCGAATAACGAACTTGGGTAACGCCATGGAGTGCCAACTGATCTTATAAGAGGGGGAGATATGACAGATAGTGTAAACTTATTTCATATTCACATCAATCCATATAAGTCCAGATTTTCTGTAGGAAAAGTGTTAAAAATTAGCGACATATCACTATGCCGCTAGATTGGTCATCAGGCTTTTAAGTGGAAGATGGCTAACGATGCAGGGGCCACCAAAGCTTGTTTATGATCTATGGTTTGATGGAGCTCGTGTGAGTCGGTGTTACACACCATTACCCACTCTCTGCCATCAGCCTCCGGAAGAGTAAATCGAGCGGGCGCATTGGTTTGGTTGATACAGTAGAACAACTCATCACCATGTTTGCCAATGCCCAGATGCAAGGCGACTGAACTGAGACGATTCCAATCATCATGTTCCATGAAACTGCCGTCGATTCTACGCCAGAAAATACGGTTGTTATTACGCTTGGCACCACTAAATGCACGAATGAAAGGCACCATGTAACGCTGTCGCGCTTCGACCATATCTGCTAACCACGACTTGAAACTCTCTTTATCTGGAGCCTTTTCCCAGTTAATCCAGCTTAATTCATTATCCTGACAGTAGGCATTATTGTTGCCGTTTTGAGTATGTGAAAGCACATCAGCAGTCAGGATATGCGGAATACCGAAGGCAAAAAGCAGACTGGCCATAAAGTTACGCTTCTGCTTTTCACGCTTCTCTATGATCACCGGGTTGTCGCTCTTACCTTCAACACCATAGTTATCCGAACGGTTGTCACCGTGTCCATCACGGTTCTGCTCTCCGTTGGCCTCATTATGCTTGTGCTTGTACGAGACAAGATCCTGCATGCAGAAACCGTCATGGTATGTGATGTAATTGACGGTCAGTTTATACGGCCAGTTAGCGGCACTATAAAGGTCTCGCGAGCCCATAATTCGGGTCGCAAACTCTTTGAGGAAGCCTTGATCACCACGCCAGAAGCTACGGGTGATATCACGTAGCCGGTCATTACACTCATTCCAGCCGAATGGGAAATTACCGACCTGATAACCATTAGGGCCTATATCCCATGGCTCGGCAATCAGTTTTACTTGTTTAAGGACAGGGTCTTGGCCAACTGCTTTAAAGAAAGCGGCCTCGGGACTGAAGTTCTCGCCATTACGACCCAGAGTGGCTGCCAAATCGAAGCGGAAGCCGTCAACCTTATATTCGTTAACCCAGTAACGCAGGGTATCCATGACCAGATTTAATGTCGACTGATGAGAGAGGTCGAGAGTGTTACCACAACCGGTAAAGTTCGCGTAGTGCTCACCCTGCTTGAAGTAGTAGCGCTTATCGAGAGCTTTGAGGTTAAAGGTTGGCCCTTCCGCTCCACCTTCTGCAGTATGGTTGTAAACCACATCGAGAATGACCTCGATACCATGTCGATGCAGTTCGCGGATCGCGGTTTTTAATTCAGTTACAGCATCATGATCGGCATATCTGGGATCCGGAACCATAAACAGGTAAGGGTTATAGCCCCAGTAGTTGACCTTATCCATTTTCAACAGGTGTGGCTCGTGCATGCAGGCTGCGACAGGGAGTAGCTGCAGCGTATTGATGTTCTGTTGTTTATAGAAATCAAGCATCGCATCACTGACTAAGCCAAGGTAGCGCCCTTTGTGACTCTCTTCTACTTGTGGGTGCAGCTTTGAGAGGCCTTTTACGTGCGTTTCAAACAGTACCATTTCGTCACGAGGTCTGCGTGGGCTCTCCACTCCCTGCCAGTCAAAACTGTCATCGACAACCAGACATTTTGCCAGAGTAAAGCTCTGTTCGCTGTTGAATGGCACCTGATAAAACAGTGGCTTTTCTAGGGCTTTGGCATAAGGGTCAGAAATGAGGTGCGGCTTACCGTCACGCTGGACTATGTAGCCATACTTCTGCCCTTTAGTGATATTTGGAATAAAGGTGAAGCGTATACCGGCGTACTCTCCGTCCAACGGATAGGTGGTGAACTGATCCTGTTCATCAAATAGCGCGAGCTGAATATCTTTTGCATCAGGAGCAAATATCGAAAAATTACAACCTTCGGCACTGAGCGTAGCACCTAAAGGGTAGGGACGGGAGCACTGCATTATCATGACTTATTAAAATAATTTATCGTTTGATCTTTAGTAAATAGTTTTGCAATGAATTGGTCAAGCGCCTCTGACAAAAATAATAATTGTAATTTTATTTCATAAATATGACGGGTTTGATTCGTTAAGTGAGCTATCTAACATTTGGCGTCAGTTATTTTTGTCATAAAGTTATTTCTCACCCTAATTTTTGTGACTAAACCCGTAAAAACATTGTCCGGTATGATTTCTCATCCTTTCTCATCCCCCTTAACTATTTTTCATCTGGATGAGTTGCCATTTCTACTCCCCAGTTAATCTTGCAGCAGCTGAAACAAACGGGGACAAGGGCTCTGGCCTGACTCCCATCTTACCTCTCTTTTATTAACAATCTGTTTCTGCCTTTACAGAGTGAGCCAAGAAGAGAGCCAAAGAATAATAATCCCTAAATGGAGTTAATAATGAAAAAAGTAAGTGTAATTGCTGCTGCAGTGGCTTCTGCTTTGATGGCTGGTTCAGTACTAGCTGAAACAGAAGTAGCGTTAGATGTTGTTTCTGGTGATGAAGCAGCACCTGTTGTTGAAAAAGTGAATGGTACTGACGTTCTGACTGATGGTTGGGAAGTTCACGGTTACGCATCAATGAACGCTCGCGTTGTTGATGGCGAGACAGTAGATACTGAGTTTGGTAAGCCAGACTACAAAACGGCAGGTACACACGGCAAGAGTACTAACCAGGTTGAGTTTGTAATCAAGAAGCACACTGAGCACGCTAACGGTGTTTGGTCTGATTTCGTAGTACGTACAGAGTATGGCAACGGCAACTCTTACGCTTACTCTTCACCAGGTTCGCAAAAAGACAACACAACGGCACAGTTTGAAGTTAAAGAGACTTTTGTTGAGATTGGTGGTCTTTCTTACCTAGGCGAAGACACGTCTATCTGGGGTGGTCAACGTTACCTAAACCGTGCTGCTGGTCTTCTTTCTGGCGAATTCTGGAAACAGTCTTCAGGTGTAGGTGCTGGTCTACAGACTAAACTAGGTGGCAACACTGCTGGTATCGCATACGTAATGGCGGATCCGGATGCAGGCTCTGCTGACTCTTACGCTATCGACTGTACTCAAGAAGACGGTTCAGTATCAACTAACCCTAATGAATGTAAAGTTAGTAAAAATGGTGCAGCTGAACGTACAACGCTATCTTCTGTTGACCTGTACTACTACGGTGTAGATGTTGGCTTCGGTAGCCTGGATTTTGACTTTAAATACATTTCGCAAGCGAACAAAGACAGCTCATCTGAAGATGGTTTTGGCGCTGCAATCACACTTAACTCAAGCTACTACGGCCTGGATGGTTGGACGCAAACAGCACTATCTTACGGTAAAGGCACTGCACAAAACCGTGGTGTGAACTTCGGTAGCTGGTCAGGCGGTGATGACAATGCAGAGTCAATTTTCTTCACTTCTTACGGTGTTCTAAACATCTCTGACAGCTGGCAGATGGGTTCTGAATTCACTTACTTTGCGGCACTAGATGAGCTATTTACTGCTAAAGATCTGAAGCGTTATATCGCAGCAGTTCGCCCATCTTACAAAGTGAACGATAACCTACGTCTAGAGTTTACAGGTTCTTACGCTCATGAAGAGGGTGCGGATGGTTACTGGGATCGTTCAGGCGACGCATTAGAAAGCGATATCTTCAACGCAGAGATCGCAGCGGCATTTACAGTGAACGCAGACTACTTCGGTCGTCCACAAATTAAACCATACGTGAGCTACATCTCAGCAGATGATGAAGCAAGTGCTAGCCAACTAGGTATTAAAGATGGTAAATCTGAAACCGTTATTGGTGTGCATACTGAAATCTGGTTCTAAACCAAGCTAAGTAAACGGCAGCCGCTTCGGCTGCCTTTTTGCCATTAATGCATAGCACGTTTGAAAAATATAATGAGAAAGCACTATGAATAACAAAAAATCAATCATCGCCTTAGTACTTGGCATGGCATTAACGGCGTGTGCTTCAACTTCCCCGCAAGAAAATAAACAAGCACTTATCTCTCCGTTACCTTATTCCGAAGTTTGTTGTACAAACTATGCTGAATTCCCTTGGATTCAACTTGGCACCAATGAAGATCTGGACTTCCAGATTGACCAGAGTGCACCTATTGGTCACTTTACTGACGGCAACAGCTACTTTAATGCATTTAAGCTGTCACCGCGCTCAGGTCGAGTACAGATTCGACTGGGTAGTTACATGGTTGATGGTGACGTATTCGCACCAAAACTCATCGCTCTTGATGAGAACTTTAACGTGGTAAGCGAAGCTAATCTGGATGACTTTTCGATTAAAGCATCAGATGCATTTACCCGCACTCAATACCAGCTAAATTTTGCACTTGATGCGGCTAAGACTCCATATTTCGTTATCTACACACCAGAGACGACACTTGGTGAGTCGATCAAAGTTGATCACCCTGCCAAGGTTCGCGCTAAAGAGCTGGGTGAAGCCATGCCAATGGTGACTGACCCGACCTATGTCCATGGTTACTATGGCAAACTGCATTTATCGGTAAAAACACTCTCTTTAACCGCTTACAAAGCTAAACCAGCAGCACAGACTAAGCCTGCAGTGCAGCCAGCGAAACCTGTCGCAGAGCCAGTGAAAGCGAGTAGTAAGCTAGTGGTTCAGCCTGATACGCAAAAATACTACTTTGATTCAATTGAAAAAGCAGTCGCAAGTAACGATCTTGCTAAAGCCCTGAGTCTGCTTGATGAAGCGAAAGCACTCAATATTGAAGGCGCGCAGCAAGTGTTTATTAAGGCGGTTAACGCTAAATAGCCTTGCACAAAGCAATACAATCAAACACCCCGTCAGACAAACTGTTTGGCGGGGTGTTTTTGTTTGTGGCTGTGCAGCACTATATCGTTTTAGCTCTGAATAATTGGTAAAGAATAGTAATGCTCCTGCTCGGGCAGAGCAGGAGCGGTTAGGTTAGTTGCGGTCGGTCGCTATGCTCAGTCCTTGATGGCTGCGCTTATTGAGCAAGTAATTGGACTCGCTTAAGCAGTTAAATGAACGCTTCCAGTCTGGCTTACTAAAGGTCAGATTATCCAGTAGAGGATAGTGTTGACGTGTTGTTAGTTTAGCGGAGTCCACTTCACGATCGAGAGAGAAGGTCTGATTTACGCTACTTAACGTCACTTTAAGCTGCTGTTCTGTGTCGGTGATAATGTCAAGATGCTCGCAACCAAGTTCCAGTTGTAACTCAAGTTTGAGCTCAGGAGCTGGGTAAAGCGTGTTAACGGTATACGTGGTTTGAGTTTGCTCTTTTTCAAACGTGACCAGTAAGGCGTTGTTATCGCCAAAAGGAACGCGAGCGGAGAAGGTTTCCCAGCAATTTGGTAGTCGCGGAGTTAGCTTAATCTTGCTGACACTGAGCAGGGGTTTGAAACCAATATAGTCTTGTTGTGCATTGCGGGCGTATTCAGAAACAGACCATGCCTGAGCATAGGTACCGCTCTCAATCAGGTTGTCTTCATCAGCCTGAAAAGCGTCGAGGTTCTCGCTCATGGTACCTCTATGCCCCTGACCTAACAGTTGTTTAGCCAGATTTTTTGACAGTCGGTATGCGAGATCTTGTTGATCATACTGAACTAACGCAGAGACGGTAAAGCCTGCATTCCAGCCCCAAATAGTACCATTGTGATAGGCAGCGTCTTTATGGTATTCGCTACGATTATCGTGGTAGGGGTGGAAGTCCTGATGGTATTGATCTAATGAGCAAATCCCCCAAGGGAAGAGTAACTGTTCAACACAGTTTTTAACCATGTGCTGACCAACATCTGGTGAAACCAGTTTGGTTGTCTGAGGGATAGTCAGTGTCATCAACTGATTAGGTCTGACTGAGTAGTCAGCAACATCATTCTCACCGAGTCGGTCCGCCAGACGCAATTGGTCGCCATCCCAGAACTTATCGCTAAAACTGCTTGTTACTTGGCTAAGCAGGGAGTGTAAATGGTCAATATATTCACTGTCTTGATTCAGTTCGGCAAGCTGTTTGGCAACCTGAAGGCTTTCAAACCACAGTGCCTGAATGTCATTAGCTTTAGGGCCACGCGGAGACCAAGGGATCTGGCCTTCGATCTTGGCATCCATCCAAGTGTCAGGATGGCGATGTTTAATCAAGCCGTCACTATCCAGATAGTGTTTCTCTACCCCTTGAATAAATCTTTTCACCATTGGGTAGATAGCTTTGGCGTATTCGTCATCACCGCTGTAGTCGATGTATTCACCGATCTCGCGAATTAACCAGGGAGTGCCATCGGTGGTGTTGTAGATGATATTGGTCTTACTGGTTACTCGGTTAGGTATTCGGCCAAGATTGAGCGAGTCTGGGTCTGTCATCTGCATGGAAGCGAAGTTATCGATGATCTCACGCGCCTCTTTAAACTGTCCATTGACCAGACAGGTGCCCGATAGGGCGATAAATGTATCCCTTCCCCAGCAATCTTTAAACCAAGGCAGTCCGGCCCATATACCTCGGCCAAATTCTTTGCTGACAAAGGTTCGACTTGCAAGACGAGCCCACATCACTGCTCGGTTATACTCTAAGTCACTGGTCCATAAATAGTTGCTAGTCAGGAACTGGTATAGCTCTTTTTTATACTGTTGGTAACCATTGTTGATGCTGGCGTTTTTTGCCGCGTTTATCACCTGCTGCTTGTCGTGAGCAAAACAGAGATAAACGGTAAGGCTTTTGCAAGGCTCGGCAGCGGTTAGCATCCAGTTGGTGTTGCTGGTGGACAATCCCATCGCCTGTTCCAGCTGTGGGAAGTCTGTCACCGAGAGCTCTTGAGCAGCGATTGGTTTGTCAGCACTGATTGCTACAAAGCGTGGGCAACCCTCAGGACATTGATCCGGATTAACGCTAATAACAACGACGTTATCGACACTTTCAATGTTTGAGTGGCTGAGGCTGATATTGAGCTCAGGAACAATCGATAGGTGAGCGGCCTGTTCGCTGTCAACGCTAAAGTATGCCATGCGTTGATTGTGGATCAGTGAAAAGCAATCTCTGCTTCTCTGATAGTGATGCTCAATACCGAAAGGCATAAGACGCGCCTTTTCAGCGTGTTGTTTATCGTTCAGTTCGCCATTAACTAACGAAGCGAAGCCTCCTAAGTGCCATCCCTGATGGTGGCGATATCGGCCCGCGGCTCTCAGAGAATGCGTTGTGCCTTCGAAGTAGCCGTCAATATTGTCTCCGAATACGAAGGGAAAGGCGGTTTCACTCTCGATTGCAAGTTGATTAAAAAGCTCGTCGGCGTTTAAGGCATAAGGAGCGTCTTCAATTTCTGCTCTTGGCTCACTGCGGCTGTTAAGTTGATACGAAAGCAGTTCTCGGCTCACTGACTCGACCAGGTCATTGTTGTGTTTTTCTACTTTGATCACAGGCTGCTCATTACTGAAATCAAGAGTAACGGTAAATCTGCCAGCTGCGTTTGGGGTAAACAGTAGGTCGTTGCCAATGCCTTGAGTGGTAATAAGCGGTGTACTTCGTGAAGGTGTCAGGGTTAGAGGTCGATCCGGGTAGGCCGAAAAGGTCCAGCGTGCCGTGCCATCCATATCTGCAACTTTAAAGCGATGAGTATCGGCGGAAAGCACCACGCTCGCAGATAGCTGATGTGTATTTATCTGTGACAAAGGAGTATCGAGCCCCCAGCCATTAAAGGTACCTTTCAAATAGAGATTTGGTGTTGTGATTGTCATTATCTATCCTCGTGCAATAGCGCAAGAATAGACAAGCGGCGAGTCAAGAAGAAATAGATATTACCAAGCTTGCTATTGGAAAAATTTATATCACTGCTTAGCCATCATTGAGTGAAGAAAAATCAAAACCAACTTGCGTTATTGTGGCAGAAGAAGCGGCTCAATTTCGTTGATAGGTACTCCATTTTCCCTTCAGTTTGGTTAGTAATGAACGCCAAATATCGTCAACAAATGAGCCGTTGATTTACTTGGTTATTTATCAGTCTGGTTAAAAGTTCCCCATAAAATACTAAAAATGTGACATCGATCACTCAATTGTTTGGGTGGTAGTTTTGGTTAAGAAACCATAGATAATTTATATGCTTACGGGTTAGTAATAAATTAAATAGTTACGCTGTGACAAAATAAATTCCTAACTAAGCATTCAGTTGCACTTAAATTTTTAAAATTCCGTACTAGGGTTTAGATGTTCGTGCAGTAATTAGTCATTAAGTGCTAATTCGGACACTGGTTAAACCAAATACGGACATTAACTATGAATACTAAATTATTAGCCGCGGCTATCGTGGCAGCAGCAAGTGGTACTAACGCCTTCGCGGCAGAAATCTACAACAGCGAAGGTTCGACAATCTCAATCGGTGGTTATGTCGATGTCGGGATTGGTGAATACGATAAAGGAACCTCGACTCGCGCGGCGAATCAAGACGTCGATGTCAATCAGGTCTCACCTCGAATCAACATTTCCGGTACTCAGGATCTTGGTAACGGCGTGGTGGTTGATGCCAAAGGTGAATGGGCACTTAATTACCTTGATGGTGGAGAAAATACCTTTTCTACACGCCTGGGCTACTTAGGTATCACCCATGAACAAGCTGGTCGTGCCGTGGTCGGTACACAGTGGGCACCTTATTACGATATCGCTGGTGTAGCAGACTTACCTATTGCTTTCGCTAACGACTATCTATATGAAAACCATAACTTACTCGGAACAGGGCGCGCTGAACGAATGGTCAGCTACCGAAAATCGCTGATGTTCGGGGAAGATGGCGGTATGGATTTCGGTTTAGGCTGGCAAGGTGAGGAAACTGAATCCAACGCTGATGCAAGAGTACAAGTTGCCCTTAAAGCTAACTTTATGGGTATTGGACTGGGGTATACCTACTCTGGCGGTGACCTTGAGATCTCTAGTGTGAAACGAGACGCTAACTCTCACATGTTTGCGCTTAATTACGGTAGATACGGCAATGGCCTTTATGTGGCGGGTGTCTACGGTATGAATGAGTACTTCTATGATGACTTGGAAGAGACGGTTCAGCTAGAAGGTCTGCTGGCGTTTGGTATGGAAAACGGTCTCAACCTGAGTGTTAACTACGAAGCAGTAGAGAATGATAAGACCAATTTCACTCTCTACAGCCAGACAGCTATTCAGGCTGAATACAGCATCACGCCTAAACTGATGACCTTTGCCGGATATGAAATCGACTTAGGTGATGACGACCCGGCAACCAAAGATGATGATAAATGGATCATTGGCGCACGCTATTTCCTATAATTAAAGTTCTACTGCCTTAACACACTATCGTGTTAGCGCCTATTCAATGTTGAATAGGCGTTTTTCTATTGTGCTGTTCGAAACATCAATAATAATGGGCAGTGGTTCTTATATTTAGTTTTAAATCGTTTTTTTATTAGCCACTTAGATTAGAATAGCCCTCTCTTAATTTTACAGTCAGGGATGGTGACATGAGTTCAGTAAAGCTTGGTGATTCGTTGGTAGAACCAACCAAAATATTATGTGTTGGACGCAACTATTTAGAACATATCCAAGAGCTGAACAATGCTATTCCTGATCAAATGGTGGTGTTTCTGAAACCGCCAAGCTCTATATCTGGCCAGCTACGCTCGTTTCATCAAGAGCGCTTACATTATGAAGCTGAAATCTGTTTTCTGGTTAATGAAGGGCAATTGTCTGCGGTTGGGCTTGGACTCGATCTTACCAAACGAGACTTACAGTCGAGTCTTAAATCAAAGGGCTTACCGTGGGAGCGCGCCAAAGCGTTTGATGGTTCGGCGGTATTTAGTCGATTTATTCCGCTGCAAGACCTCGATATCAATCAGCTAGAGATTGAACTGTTTATTAACTGTGTTCGAGTGCAAAAAGGCTCGGTGCCTCAGATGATCTACTCACCGCAGGTGATCTTAGATGAGCTTAAGAGTTACACCACCTTATGCGATGGTGACATCATCATGACAGGCACACCGCAAGGGGTAGGGGAAGTTCATCCGTCGGACGTCTTTCTCGCCAGATTAAAGTCCGCTGATAAGACTCTGATCGAAATAGAGTGGGTCGCTGAGTAATAAACGCTTTACTCTGCCCCAGGGACAAGGATTAACCTCCAATTGAAGACTCAATTGGAGGTTTTTTATGGGATGTTGCAATCAGGCGCCTAACGGAGGCAGTAACAATATTGGTCTACTGCTTAAATGTATCGGCGTCATGGCGCTAGTGTTGCTGGTACTGGCAGCTCTGTTTGGCTAGAGTAATTTAAGGCACAGAAACAGAACCATACTGACAATAGTCGTTAGCAAGACGTTTTTGGTTTTCCATGCCAGCAGAGCAGCAACGAGCGCACCAATCAGGTAAGGGTTGCTTGCTGATAGCCACAACTCCTGATCTGGCATGAACACGATCGGCGCCCAAATTGCGGTCAGTACCGAAGGACTGGAGTATGCCAGTAAACGTTGAGCTTGTGGATTGAGTCTCAGCGGCAAGCGAGGTTCTAAAAACAGGTAGCGGCTTAGAAACACTAATACGGTCATTGCCAGAATTGATAACATAATCATGATGCGCGCCCCTTAAATGACTCAGTAACATAACCAGCCAGCATGCCAGCGACACTGGCTATCATCAGACCTGATTCAATGCCTGACAGAGCGCATAACACTGATGTTGTTAATGAGACGACTACCGCAACCAATACTGGTGATGACTTAATATTGGGGATGACCAGTGCGATAAAGGTCGCGGCTACGGCGAACTCCAAACCTAGTTCATTCATTGCTGGAATATAGCTGCCAGCGACGATGCCGACTAAGGTGGCAAGGTTCCAGCACAGATAAAAGCTCAGTCCGGCTCCGAGCGCATACCAGCGATTAAATTGTTTTTCTGACTGTTGACCACAAATAGCGAAGAGTTCGTCTGTGAGCAGAAAACCGAGGCCAAGTCGCCATTTCAGCGGCAGAGGGCTGATCTTGTCGCGCATCGAAACGCTGTAGAGTAGATGTCTGGAGGTGATAAAAAAGATCGCCAGCAGCATGGTGGTCAGCGATGCTCCCACTTTAAACATTCCCGTCGCCACCAATTGAGCGGAACCTGCAAACAGGATGGCAGATAAGGCCTGGCTTTCGACCACATTCAGTCCGGATTCCAGAGCAAAAGAGCCTGCGAGCAGACCCCAGGGTACGACGGCGATGCTTAGCGGCACCATTGCGAGTGCACCTTGCCAGAACAGTTGTGAGCGGCTTAGGTGTGGGTGTGAATCTATGGTCATGGTACTCATAATTATTCTTTTGATAGTGGCTGATACATCCATTTAGTCACACACTGGTGACGGTCGGCTTGTACGTTTTTGCTGTCTAATTGTTACCGACAAACTGTTTTGGAGTTACACCCAATGCGCGTTTGAAATGACGATGAAAATGGCTTTGGTCATGAAAGCCAGTTTCTTGAGCCACATCTGAAATGCGCATTCCCTGACGCAGTAACTGCTTAGCAACTCTCAAGCGAGCCTGGATCTGATAAGCGTGAGGCGGTAAGCCAAACTCTTTTTGGAAACTTCGCGTTAGGTAGTAAGGACTGAGCCCAGCCAGTTTCGACAGATCTTCCAAACTAACATCGGCTTGGGGAAAATCATCGAGAAACTCCTTTACTAACACCAGCTGTCGTTGACTGCGGGTTTTGGGTTCCCAATCAACTCGGGTTTTACTATGGCGTGAGACCAACTTGACCAGAGTGCCATAGACCAAGGTTTCTCTTAGCAGCTTGTTATCGGACTGAGCGAGAGTGTTAAAGACTAACCTCAATTGCTGCGCCATTTCAGGGTCATAGACGACTGGCTCGGTAAAGTATGGCGTCGCAATTCTTGATGAAAGCCCCTGACTGAGCTGTTCAAACTGTTCAGGAAGCGGATACATGGCTTTATATTCCCAGCCGCCTTCCGTTGCCGTCTGACCATTATGCACCTCGTCGGCATTAACCAGAATGATACTGTCCTGCGGTGCGATATGGTTGCCGCCAGTTCGATAGAACCTTTGGGCTCCTTTCTCTATCACTCCTATGGTATAGCCTTCATGACTATGTCGTGAAAAGTTCTGATTAGTGTACTTCGCATCCAGAAGTTCAAGCCCACCCAGCTCACCGGCGAGATGAAAGCTGGCAGATTCTTTAGCACTTTTTGCCATTCGCTCTCCTTGCTGATTAGGTTGTTAACGGGCTGCAGATTGAGTCTAGCTTATAGCGGTTGATTATTTTTGTACAAAATTGCTCTATTTTTGTTATCAGATTTAACACTCTGTGGTTGTTATTTGTTCTGAATATTTACTTGGTTGCTTTTCTTTTATCTATGGAGTCTGGTTATTTTTTAGTATAAAATTCCGCGCTTTGCTGTTGTTGTGAAATTATAAGAATGATTGATATTACTGTTCTTCCGGTCTATTTAACCGCAGTCGTTGCTTTATTGTTGTTGCCTGGTCCTGATATGTTGCTCATCGCCAGTTCAAGTATGAGTTATGGACGCAAAGTGGGAATCTTTGCCAGCTTAGGTAACGCGACTTCAGGAATTATTCTTACTTTGTTAGCAGCGCTTGGTGTGTCGGCACTTATAGCTATGAGTCCGGTAGCCCTGAAAGTACTGCACTTACTCGGCGGTGCTTACCTGTTAAAAATGGGCTGGGACTGTCTGCGCGCCAGTGCGGCTGATGCGCCTGAGTTGGAAGGCAGCAGTAAAGTGGCAACAACTTTCTATCAGCGAGCTTTGGTGAGTAATTTACTCAATCCGAAGGCGTTGGTGTTCTTCGTTATGTTCTTACCTCAGTTTGTATCAAGCAACATCACTGCTACTTCGGGTGAGCAGATGTTAGCGCTTGGCCTGCTGTTAAATGTCCTTGGCCTGCTATTTAACCTGTTACTGGTGGCGTTAGTCGGTACTTTGGGCAAACCCTTGTTAGAGAATGAAAAATTCCGTACCTATCAGCACAAATTTATGGGGTTGATATTTGTCGTACTCGCCGTTTGGATGCTAAGCTCATTTGCAAGCTAAGTAGTCAGTTAAAGGTCAGCAGTTAGCTGGCCTTTTTTGTATCTGAATATTGTCGAGGAAAGGAAGTAACATGAATGTTCAGTTTGTTCTCAACCCGCCTAAGAACATTAAAGACGTTATCTACAACGGCCTGAAATCCTTTAATATGCGCCACCTGCCTGACGAGGAGATCCAGACACTGGCATGCTACGTTGAGGACGATGAGGGTAACTTTGCTGGCGGCCTTACGGGCGACATCTATACCAATACTCTGTTTGTTGAGTTTCTCTGGGTTGATGATAAACATCGCAACTCTGGAATAGGTTCGATGTTAATGGAACGGATAGAGGCGGAGGCGAAAGGATTTGGTGTTACGCATCTCTATCTTGATACTTACAGTTTTCAAGCGCCCGATTTTTACGCCAAGTTAGGCTTCGAGGAAGTGGGGCGATATAGTGGATTTCCCACTGCCGGTACGGACAAGATTTTCTTACAAAAGAAAATACAGTAAGACTTTTCAGACATTACACTAACATTCGTTGCCAATCAGTCTGATAACATTCATCGTTTAACACAGAGAAGCCGATAAGTTTTGATATCTAGCCCTAAGACTCCTGCCAGAACAGCTCGAATCACCCTGATGCTTATCGGGTGGGTTTTTGCTATCTGCCTTATGCAGAACTCAGGGCTATTCAGTGTGTGTCAGTTTAAGCAGTCTGTATTCGCGAATAAGGCTCAGATAACTGAGCAAAAGTCAGACATCGGTGAGCAGTGCGATTTAACCGAAAAGCTACTAAACAGCGCCAAGGTCAATCTTGAACATATTGTTATTACTAGCTTTATTGCTCTGTTAGTCATTGTCGCCTGGTTGATTTCAACCCGACCTGTAGCTGCACAATTTACCGAACCGATTGTCCCTAAGTCCCGGCTTCATCTTACTTTATGTGTGTTCAGAGAATAACGATTGTGCAAACTGATCAATGAGATCAGAGAAGGTTTGTATTTGTTATTTTTTACCCTGAAATCAGGGTGCTATTGGACACATAAATGAACAATAAAACACTATATGCACTGCGCACTATACTTGGCCTCTGGCTGTTAGTTGCGAGCGTGCTCTTTTCTGCAACCTCTAATGCAGAGGTTGATACTGGCTGGATGACAAAGCCAGAACACCCACCAGTGAAGACCCGTTTTGTGGTTACTGGGCAAGTTAATCAAGCAGAGAAAACCGTTGAAGGATTCTTACAGGTTGAGCTTGATGACGACTGGAAAACCTACTGGCGCTCTCCCGGTGAAGGTGGGGTTGCCCCTAGTATCAGCTGGGAGAACTCGGTAAACCTCCAGTCTGTTGAATGGCACTGGCCTTACCCACAGCAGTTCAACCTGCTTGGTATTCATACCTTAGGCTATAAGAGCGCCACCGTCATACCGATGACGCTACACATCAAAGACTTCAACCAGCCAGTAAATCTGGATGCTGATCTCACTCTGTCATCATGTACGACTATCTGTGTGCTAACGGATTATCCATTCTCTCTGACGTTTGTGCCGAGTGAACTTGAGGTGTCTGAATCGGCAATGTTCACCCACGCCCAGGCGATCAGTCAGGTACCCAAATCGTCGCCACTGATTGAACAGCAAAATGCTATCTGGGATCCGAACAGCAATCAGTTACAAGTTACCTTAACTAAGCCGCTTGGTTGGAACTCTCCCGAGCTGATAGTCGATAGCCTTAATGAAGCGATTAGTGATTACAGTTATCAGCTTAAATCGGTTGAGGTGGATGGCTCAAAGCTGGTGGCTCTGTTTGATGTCTCGACATGGTTAGGTGAGATTGACCTTAGTGGCCAATCGGTCGATGTGACGGTTAAAGACAATGACTTCGTTGCTGAACAATCCACATCGGTTAGTACTGGCGCGATCTCAACAGTCAGTGGCGGTTTCAGCTTGATCGAAATGGTCGGCTTTGCGCTACTTGGTGGTTTGATCCTCAACGTCATGCCCTGTGTATTGCCAGTATTAGGCATGAAACTCAGTGGCGTGATTCACGCTCAGGGACTGGAGAGGAGCAAAGTTCGGCTGCAGTTTATTGCATCATCAGCGGGCATTATTACCTCGTTTTGGTTACTGGCTGCTTTCCTATTGATATTGAAGATGTCAGGTAATGCGATAGGCTGGGGTATACAGTTCCAGAGTCCATGGTTTATCGGCTTTATGGTAGCGGTCACTGCACTGTTCGGCGCTAACATGTTGGGACTGTTTGAGTTTCGCCTCTCTGCCAATACCAATACATGGCTGGCGTCGAAAGGAGATGATTCCTATGCGGGTCATTACTTTCAGGGGATGTTTGCCACCTTACTGGCTACCCCATGTTCAGCGCCTTTCCTTGGCACTGCAGTGGCTTTTGCACTGGCGGCGAGCGCACTGGAAATGATACTGATATTCACCGCTTTAGCGTTAGGTATGGCCTTGCCGTGGCTTGTTGTGGCTACCTTTCCTGGTGTGGCAGCGTACTTGCCTAAACCGGGAGCGTGGATGAATAAGGTTAAGCTGCTGTTTGGGGCAATGATGTTAATAACAAGCGTCTGGCTGCTTTATCTGCTCACTAACCATCTACCGCCTTTTTGGGTGGTGGTCATTGCAGTGGCGATACTTGTTGCCTTGTTGGCAAAGACCAAACGTGTCTATGGCGATAAGGCCCTGGTAATCTCAGGTGGAGCGTCGCTTATTCTGTTAGTTGGCGCGCTGGTCGGTGGTAGCGTGACTGCAAAACACTGGTCGACACCACTGCCGGAAGATCTGGCTTGGAGGCCATTATCAGATGAGATCATCACCAACTCAGTGGCGCAGGGTAAAACCGTGTTCGTTAATGTTACCGCAGATTGGTGTGTGACCTGTAAGGCCAACAAAATTGGCGTGATTCTACAAGATCCTGTTTACTCGGCACTTAATCACAGCAAGGTGGTACCGGTACAGGGAGACTGGACTCATCCCGACGGCGCTGTAACGGATTATCTGCGTGCCAATGGTCGCTTTGGTGTGCCATTCAATATTGTCTACGGACCTTCAGCGCCACAGGGGATCGCATTACCTGTGATTCTGACAAGCGATATGGTGATGTCAGCACTTGAACAAGCGAGTGGAGAACGCAGTTAATGAAAAAGCGCGCCCTTTACTGGTTGAAAGAGATCACCAAGTATCTGGTGATTGCTATCGTGATCACGAGTGCGGTGGATATCTACCGTAGTCAGGATATCGCGACCGAAAGTGCCCCACACATAGTGGCTTATCACAGTGACGGAACGGAACTTGACGTCATTGAGATGAGCTACCAGACGCCAGTGGTGATCTACTTCTGGGCTACCTGGTGTCCGGTGTGCAAATTTGTTGGCCCGACCGTCGAATGGATAAGTCAGTACTATCCAGTTGTTGCGGTCTCCGGAGCATCGGGCTCAGAGGCAAGAGTCGAGGCGTTTAAACAAGCTCACGGCTATCAATTCAACAATATCAATGATCAGAATTCATCCCTGTTCCGACAGTGGGCAATCTCGGTCACACCTACCATTTTTATCGTTAAAGACGGCAAAATTGAATCTGTTACAACTGGCATTACGACTCCGCCAGGGTTACTTGCCCGTCTTTGGCTGAATCAATAGGAATTTATTATGTTTAACAAGTTAACCTTAACGCTACTTGTCAGCGCGCTATTCGCAACACCGACATTCGCTGCATCCGACAATCATAAAATTGAAGAAATTGTTGAGATGCTGGAGGCCAATCCTGAGGTTGTGGATGGTCTGCATGAAAGTCTGGCGATGTATATCAAACAACAGCAGCAGTTTAACCAGTTACTATCGAGTAGTAAGACTTACCTGAATGACCCTCGCCATACCTATATGGGGGCGGAGAACGGAGAGATTACTCTGTACAACGTTACCGACTTCAGCTGCCCGTTCTGCAAAAAACTCGATGCAGAGCTAGCTAAACTTGTCGCTGACTACCCACAAGTCAAAGTGGTTAACCTTTACGTGCCACTTAAAGAGGGTAGCTCGTCAGTAAACTCAGCAGCCTATGCGCTTAACGTTTGGAATAATCAGCGTGATAAGTTTGAGCAGGTGAATCAATTACTGATTGCTAAACCGGGTACTCATAACGCTGCTTCACTGATGAAGATTGCGCAGAAAACCGGCACGACAAAGCAACTTAATGTCAGTGACTCAGTGGAAAAACAGTTAGAGAATAACTATGCCATGTTTACTGGTTTAGGCCTGAGGGGTACGCCAGCTTTGATTGTGGGTGAGCAGGTGATTCCGGGTTATGTGCCTTATCAGCAGCTTGAGCAAGTGCTTAAAGAGCAGCTATAAACGTCGACGCTGACTAAGGTTTATTAATAATAAAGCCCCACACTGTTGAGTGTGGGGCTTTTTGCTAACTCAGGTAATGGATATCAAAGCAGACTGTGCTGATGCTCTGAGATCAACATTCCCATCGATTCTGATGCTTTATCGAATACTTGCTCAAAGGTGTCCGATTCAGCGAAGGCTTCGATGACTTCATAGTAACATTTGAGTTTTGGCTCTGTACCGGAAGGGCGAACAATCACACGAGCGCCGCATGAGAGGTGGTAGATCAACACGTCGCTGGCTGGTAAGTCGATTCGCTGCTCAGTCCCATCAGCAAATCGTTTGGTCTGGGTTTTGAGATCTTGTGTAACTTCCACCTTGCTACCTGCGATCATGGTGGGTGGATTTGCTCTTAGCTTGTCACCCACTGGCGGAGATTTTGGATCAAGGGCAATACTGCGTTGAGCATTGAGATACATACCATGTTGACGATAAAGTGCTTCCAGCTGATCCCAGATTGTCTTGCCCTGACTTTTTAGCTCTGCGGTTAGCTGAGCAAAAGCGACCAGTGCCGACAGACCATCTTTATCCCACACTTTATTGCCCACGGTGTAGCCCAGAGCCTCTTCATAGGCGAACAAGAACGGTTGCTCATCGGTTTGCTTCTGCATAGCGACATTGGTTAGCCATTTAAAGCCTGTCAGAGTCTGGTAGTACTGTGCGCCATGAGCCTGAGCAACTTTATCCAGCAGGGTAGACGATACGATGGTATTACCGACCAGAGGTGTCGCGCTGTCTGATTGCGACAGTAGATAATGGCCAAACAGCGTTCCGACCTGATCCCCTGTCAGCATCTGGTAGTCACCATCCGGTTTACGTACCGCAACAGCAAATCGGTCAGCGTCCGGGTCATTGGCGCAAGCGAGTTCAGCACCGTGCTCTTTTGCCAACGCAACCACCATATCCATAGCACCCGCTTCCTCCGGGTTAGGGAAGTTGACTGTCGGGAAGGTACCATCAGGTTCCCGTTGTTCCGCGACGCTATAAACTTTGTTAAAGCCAGCATCTGCGAGTAGGGTTTCTGCCATCTCTGCGCCAACGCCGTGCATTGCGGTATACGCGACAGCAATGCTATCTGGCTGAGTATGGTTGTTCAACAGCGGATTATCATTCATGGTTTGACGATAGGTTTGGTAGTAGTCATCTTTCAACCACTCCAGTAAACCGTTCGTTTCAGCATCGCTAAGCGACATCAGTGGGATCGGCTTAGTCGCTGCGATATCAATTTCTGCAGCAATTCCTGAATCATGGGGCGGGATGATTTGCGCGCCGTTTTCCCAATACACTTTAAATCCATTGTATTCAGGCGGGTTGTGGCTGGCAGTGACCACGACTGCGGCAGCCGCGTTAAAATTCTTTACGCCAAATGCGACGATCGGAGTTGCCGCAACTGCGTGGGTTAGGAATACCTTAATCCCCAGTGAAGTCAGCACAGAAGCGGTATCATGAGCAAATTGTCTGGAATCTGTACGGCCATCGTAACCAATCACGACACCGCGAGTTTTGGCATTTTCTACCTGCTCAATAAGGTAATGACCTAGTCCAGTCGCGGTTTCCTGAATGACTAATCGGTTCATTCGATTCGGACCACAGCCCACTTTGCCACGTAAGCCAGCCGTGCCGAATTCAAGGCGCTGACTAAAACGGTCTTCAAGGTCAGCCAGGGCTTGCTGGTCAATTAAGTGTTGCAGTTCTTCACGCGTCTGTGGGTCAGGATCTTTTTCTAACCAACGAGTTACTTGTTCCATCATGGTGCCTTACCTTTTTATTAGCTCAAGTCTGTTCGTAACTTAAGTCTATGTTATATCCGAAATTTCGCTTAATTTTAGTTGATATTGATTATCATTTGCGAGAGCGCAATCGCTAAACATTGTGTTATTTCTCTGTCAGTCAAATCTGATAGGACTTTCTTGCACAATTTAAAAACGCCAACTAACGTTTATTAACATAAATATAACAACTTGCTTCAAATTTACTGGTTATAAGGAATTTTCCAAGTCCAAAGGCTGATTGGTACTTTTTTGCGCATGACGAGGCTTATGTCAAAAAAGTGACCAGCATCACGGTTGATGACTCTGGCAAAGGGGAGGTCTTTTGAAAAGTTTACAGGTTTCACTGTGGCGACTGAGTAATGTGTCGTTGGTTGGATTAACGGCGTCTGCGCACGCAGAGCAAAGCACCTATAACATGACACAAGGTGTCACGAATATTAGCGAACAGGTTTACGATTTGCACATGCTGATATTCTACATCTGTTGTGCAATTGCAGTTGTCGTGTTTGGTGTGATGTTTTACTCCATGTACCACCACCGTAAGTCTAAAGGGGCGGTTGCTGCACACTTCCATGAAAGTACTAAGGTGGAAGTTGTTTGGACTGTCATCCCTATTATCATACTTGTTCTAATGGCCATTCCTGCGACCAAAACTCTGGTTGCAATGGAAGACACCTCCCAGTCCGATCTCACCATCAAAATAACCGGCTCTCAATGGAAGTGGCACTACAGCTATTTCGATCAGGATGTTGAGTTCTTTAGTCTGTTGGCAACCAGTCAGAAAGCTATCGATGGCGTTGAAGAAAAAGGCGCCCACTACCTGCTTGAAGTGGATAACCCGCTGGTGCTGCCGATCAATCGTAAAGTCCGTTTTCTGATGACATCCGATGATGTGATTCACTCATGGTGGGTACCGGACTTTGCCGTTAAGAAAGATACGATTCCTGGTTTTATTAATGAAGCCTGGACACGGATTGATAAGCCCGGAGTGTATCGTGGTCAGTGTGCTGAGTTATGTGGTCGGGCACACGGGTTTATGCCGGTGGTCGTTCATGCGATGGAAGAAGAAGAGTATGACGCCTGGTTATTGGCTAAGAAGGCTGAAATTGCACAGGCCAAGCAGGAAGCGGCTGCTTCACTGACGGCTTCGCTATCACTCGATGAGCTGATGGGTATTGGTGAGAAGGTCTATCTGGACCGATGCGCCGTCTGCCACCAGGCTAATGGTGCTGGTATACCCGGAGCATTTCCTGCCATTACCGGAAGTAAAGTGGCAACGGGGGATGCGACTGGACACATAGATATTGTGACCAATGGTCGTGCGGGTACAGCGATGCAGGCTTTTGCTAATCAATTGACTGACAAGGAAATTGCTGCCGTGGTTACGTATCAGCGTAATGGCTTAGGCAACAGTGTCGGAGACTTGGTTCAGGCAGCGGATGTCAACCAATTTAAGGCGTCTAAGGAGGGGCAATGAAAACGTCCAAACCTGATTCTATCGTAGAAGATAAATCCAAATCAGCGCCTGTTGCAGACGCCGATATCAGTCGAGCCAACAGCACGATTGCGATTGATGAACATGAGCATCATGAGGCTCCGAAAGGGATTACTCGTTGGCTCTACTCAACCAATCATAAGGATATAGGCACACTTTATCTCTGGTTCAGCTTTATTATGTTCCTGACTGGTGGGGCGATGGCGATGATCATTCGCGCTGAGCTATTCCAGCCTGGTTTGCAGTTGGTTGAGCCACAGTTTTTCAACCAGATGACCACGGTTCATGGTCTGGTGATGGTATTTGGTGCAGTAATGCCAGCATTTACCGGTCTGGCAAACTGGATGATTCCAATGATGATTGGTGCTCCGGATATGGCACTGCCACGAATGAACAATCTGAGTTTCTGGATCTTACCTTTTGCCTTCCTGATCCTACTCGCGTCACTGTTCACCGAAGGAGGCGGCCCGGATTTCGGCTGGACCTTCTATGCGCCGCTGTCGACCACTTATGGCCCAGACAGTACTGCGTTGTTTGTCTTCTCGGTTCATATCATGGGCATCAGTTCGATCATGGGTGCGATTAACGTTATCGTAACCATAGTGAATATGCGCGCTCCGGGTATGACCTGGTTTAAAATGCCAATGTTCGTCTGGACCTGGTTAATCACCGCATTCCTTCTTATCGCGGTTATGCCGGTGCTGGCCGGAGCGGTGACCATGGTTCTGACAGATAAGTACTTTGGCACTTCATTCTTTGATGCCGCGGGTGGTGGTGATCCGGTCATGTTCCAGCATATTTTCTGGTTCTTCGGCCACCCTGAAGTATACATCATGATCCTGCCGTCTTTCGGTATCATCTCAGCGATTATTCCTGCCTTTAGTGGAAAGAAACTCTTTGGCTACCACTCGATGGTTTACGCGACCTGTAGTATTGCCCTGCTGTCATTCCTTGTCTGGGCGCACCATATGTTTACTACCGGTATGCCCGTTTTTGCTGAACTGTTCTTCATGTATTGCACCATGCTGATTGCGGTACCGACCGGGGTTAAGGTGTTTAACTGGGTTGCGACCATGTGGCGAGGTGCAATGACCTTTGAGACGCCGATGCTGTTCGCGATTGCCTTTATCATTCTATTCACCATCGGTGGCTTTTCTGGTCTGATGCTGGCGATTGTTCCCGCAGATTTCCAGTATCACGATACCTACTTTGTGGTGGCGCACTTCCATTATGTTCTGGTATCTGGCGCGGTGTTCTCCATCATGGCAGCGGCCTACTACTGGTTACCGAAATGGACAGGGCATATGTATGACCACAAGTTGAGTCTGTGGCACTTCTGGTGTTCGGTAATTTCAGTCAATGTGCTGTTCTTCCCGATGCACTTCCTCGGTCTGGCAGGTATGCCACGTCGAATACCAGATTATGCGATTCAGTTTGCCGATGTGAATCAGATTGTTTCCATTGGTGGATTTGCCTTTGGCCTGTCGCAACTTATCTTCCTCTGGCTGGTGATTAAGTGCATTAAAGGCGGCGAGAAAGTTTCTGAGAAACCATGGGAACGTGCTGAAGGTCTGGAGTGGACCGTGCCAAGCCCGGCGCCGCATCATACTTTCTCCACACCACCGAAGATCGACTAGGAGCTGGTCATGCAAGGACAAGCAAAATCGCATCGAACTCTGACACTCAAGCTATGTGCTGCGGTAGTGGCTATGTTTGGCTTCGGTTTTGCTTTGGTCCCGTTATATGACGTGATGTGCGATGCATTAGGAATCAATGGAAAAACCAACAGTGAGTCTGCGCTACAACCACAAGGTATGGTTCCTGACACATCACGTCTCATTCGGGTCGAATTTATGGCCCACAATAATCAGGGTATTCCCTGGTCGTTTGTCCCGGAGCAGGCGTTTATGGAAGTGCATCCGGGGCAAGTTATTCAGACTGCCTATCATGCAAAGAATCTTTCGCCAAAAGATATAGTCGGCCAGGCGGTCCCATCGGTATCGCCTGGGTTAGGGGCAACCTATTTCAATAAAATTGAGTGTTTCTGTTTTAACCAGCAGCCGTTACAGGCAAATGCCCAAGCTGAGATGCCACTGATTTTTTATATTGAACCGGATATTCCCGACACCATCCATACCCTGACTTTGTCCTACACCCTTTATGATATTAGTGAAAAAGTAGCGACAACAGAGTTAGCCAAGGTCTCATCAAATACGGTGGATGAGACAGTGCAAGGAGCGACACAATGAGTTCAAAACATCCATCCTACTATGTTCCAGCGCAAAGCAGTTGGCCGATCGTCGGTGCTGTTTCGCTATTTCTAATTGCCGTCGGTGCGGGTCTTACGGTGCAAAATATGGCGGAGGGGGGGGATGGCAGTGTCTTCGGAAAACTGATCCTGCTGGCCGGGTTTATCTTCCTGCTATATATGTTCGCTGGCTGGTTTAGTAGTGTGATTACTGAGTCAATGAGTGGTAAATACTCAGCTCAGTTATCGCGCTCGTTCAGACAGGGAATGAGTTGGTTTATCTTCTCTGAAATCATGTTCTTTGGTGCGTTTTTTGGCGCTCTGTTTTACGCCCGAATGATTTCGGTACCCTGGTTAGGTGGTGCGGGCAACAATGCCATGACTCACGAGGTGATTTGGCCTGCCTTTGAAGCTTTATGGCCGTTAACCACGACTCCGGGCGGGACAACGACAACGGCAATGTCATGGCAGGGTATTCCATTAATCAATACCATTTTGCTGCTCACATCGTCAGTGACTTTGCACATGGCACATATCAGTCTGGAACAGAACAAACGTATGGCGCTGATTGTGTGGCTGGAAATCACCATCGTTCTGGCTGGCTTCTTCCTCTATTACCAAGGCGTTGAGTATGCTCACGCCTATCAGGATCTCGGACTGACCTTGCAGTCCGGTATTTATGGTAACACCTTTTTCCTACTGACCGGCTTCCATGGCATGCACGTATTGCTCGGCACCATATTCTTGATTGTATTGCTGGCAAGGGTTGCGAAGGATCACTTTACGCCAAAGGAACATTTTGCCTTTCAGGCTGGCAGTTGGTACTGGCATTTCGTCGATGTGGTATGGCTGTGCCTATTCGTCTTTGTTTATGTGCTTTGACTATTGGACGTGCGCCGCTTAGTAGGGGCGCACATTTGGCTCAATTAAGCCGCTTAGCAGAGCGGCGACCATCAACACGACTGCGAGAGCAGAAAGGAAAACACGACGGCCGAGATAGAAACTCATCGGTTTGTCATCTTCAGGGGATTCGTTGGAGTCTTCATTTGAATCAGGCCCTTTGACCATCTCAAACATCGCTCGACCGAGGTTGATTAAGATGAAAAGTAGCAGCAATACCAATACCAGTTTGAAAATGAATACCATGAGACGGTCCTTTGTTTCTCACATAAGAATTGGGCGAATTATTGTTGTTTGTGTATTAACTGTGGTTGCCTTTTCGATATTGGTCAACTTGGGCTTGTGGCAATTATCCCGGGCAGAAGAAAAAAGCGAAATAGAGCAACAGGTTAATCAGAGAGAACAATTTCCGGCAATTTCACTGGAGCAATTGAGTGACCAAATGGTAGTAAATCCAGTCGGGATTAGAGTCCATTTCAACGCTCAGCCAATCAAAGGAAAGTATTTGTTACTGGATAACCAGAATTTTGAGGGAAAAGTGGGGTATCTGGCATTGCAGCTGACACGGAGTGAAGGTGGCAAGATGGTTTTAGTTGAGAGAGGGTTTGTCGCTGCCCCCGCGCTTCGCAGCGACCTCCCTGACGTGAACTGGCTGGAGCAACCTCAAGCATTGAATGGACGTTTGTATCGTAAGTCAGCTAACCCACTGAGTCATGACCTGCAGCTTGAACCAGGCTCTGTCAGTCGTATTCAAAACCTTAACTTTGAGCAGTTAGAGCAGCATTGGCAGATGAGTATTGAACCCTATGTGATTCAGCCGATTAGTGATAGCTGGCCTTATGCGCAACCTTGGCAACCTGTGTCGATGAATTCGGAGAAACATCGAGGTTACGCGGTACAGTGGTTTGCTATGGCAGCAGCGTTAGCTGTTCTCAGCGGTCTGCTACTGCTGCGTACCATCAGAAAAGGAGCAACACATGATTAATCCAGTTTATCGGGGAAGAATTATTTTCATTGGTTTAGTTGTGATGTTCGCTTTACCTGCGATTATCGCTAAGACCGTGCTCTCACAGCATTGGTATCAATCTGGAGTGACCAACAAAGGTGAGTTGATTGAGCCTGTCGCGACACTGGAGTCACTAGGTATCGCCAATCCTTACCAACAGAGTCAATGGCAACTTGGCTATGTGATTCCCCCTGAGTGTGATGAATTTTGTCAGCAGCAGGTCTATCTGCTGGGTCAGAGCCATTTAGCACTAGGTAAGTATCAGCAGCGTGTTCAGCCTGTATTGTTGGTGACTGGGCAGAGTGCCGCTATTGAGGTGGAAAAGGGTAAGTACGCGCAACTAATGGTGAATCAGGACTTTGAGCAGATCGTCCACCCATTTGAATACGTGATTGTTGATCCACTCGGGCAACTGGTGATGCGTTATCCACGTGTGGAATCACAATCTGAATTGGTGTCCCAGAGTAAGGGGCTGCTAGCCGATTTACGCAAATTACTTAAGTTATCTCGTGTAGGCTAACCGCAAGGAGTGCGGATATGAAGTTAATACACTTAGTTAGATTCAGCTTAATCCTGACCTTTATTGTCGTCATGCTAGGTGCGTATACACGTCTTGCTGACGCGGGACTGGGCTGCCCCGACTGGCCCGGTTGTTACGGACATCTGACCGTGCCCAATGAACAACATGAAATCGCCCTTGCACAGTCACTCTACCCCTCACTGACTGTTGAAGCGGATAAAGCCTGGCTTGAGATGATTCATCGTTACTTCGCGGGCACACTAGGGCTGGTTGTATTTGCCATTAGCGTTATCGCGATTAAGACTCGTCAGCTATCGTATCTACTCGCTTCCTCGATATCCATCGTGGTGATATTTCAGGCTCTACTGGGCATGTGGACTGTCACTATGAAACTGATGCCGATTGTGGTGATGGGCCATCTGCTCGGAGGGTTTACTCTGTTTAGCTTATTGGCCATTACTCACTGGAAACTTCAAGCTAACGAACGGACTGACATGCCACCGCAGACGAGTAACAACAACGGCTTGAGACTCTTAGCTGGTGTGACCTTGCTGGTGGTCATCGGTCAGATTGCTCTGGGTGGCTGGACATCGTCTAACTATGCTGCGTTGATGTGTACCACATTGCCGATTTGTCAGGGAGATTGGGTCGCTTATCTCGACTTCCCGCGAGCATTTGAGTTGATTCAGCCTAAACAAGAAAGTTATGAGTTCGGTACGCTGGATTATGGTGCTCGAATGACTATTCATGTCACCCATCGATTTGGCGCTCTGTTGGTTACCTTAATGGTGACGGCTCTGGCCTATCGTTTATGGGCAAGCAAAGCAGCCGATTTTCGTAAGGTCTCCATCTCATTATTGATTATGTTAGTGGTGCAAATTGCACTAGGAATTGGCAACGTTGTGCTGAGCTTACCTCTCGTCGTCGCCGTAGCACATAACCTTGGTGCGGCGATGTTGCTGATCATTGTATTACGGACTAATTATCTGCTTTGGCAACCTGAATCGTTAACTTCAACCAGTGCAAGCCTGTACCGCAAGGAGAATGCTCATGAGTAAATCTATTTCTGCCACCCATGTGGAACCGCGAGCATTATGGCGCAGCTACCTGGCGCTAACCAAACCGAAGGTGGTGGCGTTAATGTTGCTGACTGCCTTGGTCGGGATGTGTCTGGCAGTACCGGGTACTTTGCCTGCGACTTATACCATACTTGGACTGACCGGGATTGGACTGATGGCGGGCTCTGCCGCCGCATTTAACCATCTTATCGATCAGCGTATTGATGCCATTATGGCTCGAACCTATCAGCGTCCACTGCCTTCCGGTGAGATTAAATCGAGCCATGTATTTATGTTTGCGCTGGCGATAGGTGTTGTGGGATTTGCTGTCCTTTACGCTGGAGTGAATGCATTAACGGCTTGGCTGACCTTCGCTAGCTTGCTTGGCTATGCGGTGGTTTACACCCTCTATTTAAAACGAGCGACACCGCAAAACATTGTTATTGCGGGTATAGCTGGAGCGATGCCGCCGCTATTAGGCTGGACCGCAGTGACGGGCGAGCTACATGCTCATGCCTGGTTGCTGGTGATGATTATATTCATCTGGACTCCGCCACACTTCTGGGCTCTGGCGATCCATCGTAAAGAAGATTATGCCAAAGCAGATATCCCGATGTTGCCAGTAACTCATGGCGTCGAGTACACCAAAACCTCAATTCTGCTCTACACGATTCTGCTCTTTTTAATCTGCTTGTTACCGGTTTTGGTCGAAATGGCAGGCGTCTTTTATCTTACGGCTTCATCGATACTCTGCTCGATGTTTGTATGGCACGCCTGGAAACTTAAGTTTAGCGATCAACCAAGTCGGGCGATTAAGACGTTCGTGTTTTCTATCTACCACTTGATGCTGCTGTTCGTCGCTCTATTGATTGATCATTACCTTATGTAATCGCTGGTCTCAGGCTGAAGTAGCTAGCGCTGCAAATGCTTGAGACTGCGCTTTTCTATGCGCTTAAACAGCAGTGACAAGGACATACACAGAGTGAAATAAGCCAGTCCGACGATCAGCCAGATTTCAAAAATTAAGCCAGAAGAGTTGGCAATTTCGGTACCGACAAAAGTCATTTCCTGAATCGAAATCAGTGACACAATCGAGGTGTCTTTTATTAAGGATATTGCCTGTCCTGCCAGCGCAGGCGTGATCGCTGCTAATACCTGTGGTGCAATGACGTAGCGGTACTTTGCCCAAGAAGATAAACCTAAAGAGTCAGCCGCTTCCCACTGTCCCTGAGCAACGCTGCTCAGGCCAGAACGTACCACTTCGGCAACATACGCTGAAGACAACAGGCCAACACATAGAATCCCTGACAGCAGGTTTTCCCACAGGCTTGCCGGACCAAACAGAAAGTTCTGAACCTCGTTTATATCGCCGCTGTGTTGGCGAAGTATCTGGTCAAGTCCAAGTAAAGGGATTAACTGGTTAGAAATAAAGAAATAGAAAATAAACACAAATACCAAAGGTGGTATGTTGCGAATTAACTGAACGAATGCATTGGCAGGCATCCGCAAGATAGCAATACTCGAATGCCTTGCTATACCTAAGGCGGTGCCTAAGCCTAATGCCAACAACATTCCCCAAATACTAATGCGCAGCGTCGAAATCAATCCCTGAAAAAAGTAGGGCAGTGAGCCGTCTGAGCGAGGAGTAAAGATTAACTCAATCGCATCATGCCAGCGCCAGTTATAGTTTACGCCCGCGACTGAGCGTTGATAGAGCCAGAACCCAGCAGCTATCAAGATCAGAATCAGCATAATATCGAGCTTGTTAAACGTGCGTTTTGTCGCCGCTAACGATGGCTGATGGAGTGATTTCGCTTTAGACACCTAGTATTACTTCCTAGTTGTAGCCATGGTCACTTAATTTAAGTGACCATGGCTATTGTGATTATTGACCAGAGGCGATTTGGTTCTGCCAATCAAGAGTAGAGAACCAGTACTCGTAGCGCTCTTTCAACCAGCCATCTTCAGTACGTGCCTGAATCCAACTATTAAAGAAAGCTTCTTTATCACTTTCACCTAAGCGTACGGCAAATGCTTCGTTACCCTTAGACAGACGATCGGTGAAAGGAATAAAAAGCTTATCGCTGTTTTTCACTGTTTCATGTTCAGGCTTAGGGCTAGACGCTATTACCGCGTGCGCGTTGCCGTTAAGCACTTCCTGGAACGCTTGGGCATCGTCATCAAACTGAAGAATTTTCGCTTTCGGGAAGGTTTCTCGTGCTACCTGTACAGTAAATGCCCCACGGCGTGCGGCGATTTTTACCCGGCGAGAATCGAAGTCACTCAGCTGAGAAAAACCTTCAGCTAACTCTTTGTTCGCTGCTACCTGAACACCTGAGTGAGAATATGGAGAGGTGAAAAGGACACTTTTGGCGCGTTCAGGGGTAATGCTCATACCACCGATGATAACGTCGAACTTCTGAGCTAGTAGCGCTGGAATAATGCCATCCCAGGCTGTAGGGACAAACTCAACTTTCCAACCTGAATCGGCTGCCAGTCGGTTAGCGACATCAATTTCAAAGCCGATTAAATCACCCTGTTTATCTCGCATCGCCCAAGGGACGAAAGTCGACATACCAACTCTTAGGGTTCCGCGCTCATTAATCTTATCAAGATTCGGAGTGTCAGATGCCAGACTCGGCAAGCTAATAGCCAGGCCTAACAGCGCGGTAATTGCGGCTTTAAAACCTTTACCCCTTAATAATGCTCTTCCAATGTTTCGCATAGTAATTTTCCTTTATTGTGTACGCCAACTAGCGCCAAGTTTATGTTCCATCCAAGCAGAAAGCCCTGACAGCATGAGTGTCAGAGTGAGATAAATTGCAGCTACAGTGAACCAGATTTCAAATGGCATTGCTGTTTCAGAAACGATATTTCTCCCTTCAGTCGTTAAGTCAAAAATCGCCATCACACTAACAATTGAAGAGTTTTTGATTAAAGAAACGACTTCATTGGTCAGCGGCGGTAACGTTCGTTGTAACAGTTGCGGTAAAATCACATCATAGAAAGTGAAAAATCGACTCAGACCAAGTGATTTTGCTGCTTCAAACTGACCTTTGGGGATACTGTTTAGTCCGCCACGAAATACTTCCGCTGTATAGGCTCCCTGGAAAAGAGAGAGTGCTAATACCGCAGTGGCAAATCGATCAAGACCGATTACAGGACCGAATATAAAATAGAGTAGGTAGATCTGAACCAGAAGCGGTGTATTACGGATCACTTCGATATAAATGTTGGCCAGCCCTCGACCAACCCAAGAGTCGGAAAGTTTTAGTGCTGCGGTTGTCAGCCCGATCAAGAGCGTGAAAGCCAGACTGAGCGCTGATATTTTAATTGTAACTAGCAGACCTTCTAACAGTTCGGCAGGCCACCACTCTCCATCTTCGAAAAACAGGATGTAATCTGGAACGCGATACCACTGCCATTGGTAACCAATACTTTTGGCGCCAGAGTCTAGTAACCAAACTATGCCGACTAGCAAAAGAGCGATTTGTAGCAGAGCTGATAAAACAGGTTTTAATACTTTTATCATCGACTAGTGACTCAAAATCTGTTGTAGGAACTGTTGAGTTCTCGGGTGATTTGGTTGAGAGAACAGCTGCTCTGGTGAGTTGATTTCCAGAATCTCGCCCTGATCCATAAAGATCACCCTGTCAGCCACTTTGCGGGCGAAGCCCATCTCGTGCGTCACACACATCATAGTGATACCGTCGTTAGCCAGATCAACCATAACGTCGAGCACTTCCTGAATGGTTTCTGGATCGAGAGCTGAGGTAGGTTCGTCGAAGAGCAAAATCTCAGGCTGCATACACAGAGAGCGTGCAATTGCCACCCGCTGCTGCTGGCCCCCCGACAGTTGTACTGGATATTTATCGGCTTGCTGTTCAATGTTTACCCGACTGAGAAAGTGCATTGCTCGCTGGTTAGCTTGTGCTTTTGATAAACCGAGTGTTCTGATGGGTGCCAGGGTCAGGTTTTCGAGCACAGTCAGGTGAGGGAACAAATTAAAGTGTTGAAACACCATGCCAACTTTGCCCGCTTTGGGCAGGGATTGGTCGTCACCGAGAACGGAAATCGTTCCGTTAGAAATCGATTCAAGTCCATTGACTGTGCGGATTAAGGTTGACTTACCCGAACCCGAAGGGCCACAGACGACCAAAATCTCGCCTTTTACCACACTAAGGTTAATGCCCTTTAGTGCGTGAAATTCACCGTACCATTTATCGACGTTACTAAACTCAATGGCTTTCATGCCTGATCTTATAGTGATTTTAATTATCTACTTACCTTAACAATATCAGCAACATATTGCATCTTGTACGTAAGAGTATTACTACAAAGATCAGTGGTAGTGGTTGTTTTCATTGGGTGTAATTAAAATTTTACACCTTGTGTAAAATGTAAAAAAGGCAAAAATATTGCCTTTTATTTGAAATAGTGGTTGCAACCTGAGTTTTTGATAGATAAGTTACAGAGAACAGGAACAAGAAAAGCTGAACGTTTTTTCACCGCTTAATTTTGGTGCTGCGTTCAACCAAGAGAAATAGGAAGAAGTAAGCAATGTTTCAGACAGATGATGTACGAATTAATAAAGTAAAAGAGTTATTACCGCCAGTTGCGGTTTTAGAGAAGTTTCCAGCGACTGAATCGGCTTCTTCGACCACATTTCGTTCGCGTGAAGCAATCTCAAATATTCTTAAAGGGGACGATGATCGCCTGTTGGTAATTATTGGTCCATGTTCAATTCATGATCCAGAAGCGGCTATCGAATACGGTAAGCGCCTGAAGGTGCTGCGTGATGAGCTTGGCGATCGCCTTGAAGTGGTTATGCGTGTTTACTTCGAAAAACCGCGTACAACAGTCGGTTGGAAAGGTCTGATTAATGACCCGTACCTAAACGACACGTTTAAGATCAACGACGGTCTGCGCATGGGTCGTAAGCTGTTGCTAGACCTAACGGATATGGGCATGCCGACAGCGAGTGAATTCTTAGATATGATTTCACCGCAATACGTTGCCGATCTTATTAGCTGGGGCGCGATTGGCGCACGTACTACTGAGTCTCAGGTACACCGTGAGCTAGCATCTGGTATCTCGTGTCCAGTTGGCTTTAAGAACGGTACTGATGGCAACATCAAGATCGCTTCGGATGCTATTCGTTCTGCAAGTGCTTCACACCACTTCCTGTCAGTAACTAAGTACGGCCACTCTGCGATTATTGAAACAGCGGGTAACCCGGATTGTCATATCATTCTTCGTGGCGGTAAAGAGCCTAACTACAGTGCTGATCATGTTGGTGCTATCAAGCAAGAGCTTGAGAAGTCAGGTCTGCCTCAAAAAGTGATGATTGATTTCAGCCACGCTAACAGCTCTAAACAGTACCAACGCCAGATGGTTGTTGCTGAAGATGTCGCAGGCCAGATTTCTGGTGGTGAAGATGCGATCTTCGGTGTGATGATTGAATCTCACCTGGTTGAAGGTCGTCAGGATCTGGTTGAAGGTGAGACTCTGACTTACGGTCAGTCTATCACTGACGCATGTATCGGTTGGAATGACACTGAAAAAGTACTTCGCCAGCTAGCAGATGCGGTTGCGGCTCGTCGCAACAACAAGTAAGCATTTTACGCTGACAATAAAAAAGCTCCCAAGGGAGCTTTTTTTGATCGCTACTGTTATCAATCAAAGTTGTCTAACGAGTTAGCGCCCCATATAGGCAACGACTACCTTGTCTTGACCAAGAGTCCTGGAGAATACGTAGGCATCCTTGTTGTCAATCTGCTTGTGTACTCCAGCGCCGATAGCTGGATGGTTTTGCCGGAACTTACCGACAGTTTGCCAGTGTGACAGAAGCTGCTCTCTATCTTTGTCGAGTTTCCACACCATATCTGAGCGAGTTCCCTGGTGGAAATCATCGGCGTATGGCCCTAACTCCCGACCCACTTCATCACCATAATAGATCTGGACTGCACCCGGGCTAAGAAGCAGTGCGTTGGCAGCATTGCGTTGCATGTCGAACGATTTGAAACGGTTGAAGAACAGTTCTGTGTCGTGGGATGACATGTAGCTAACAGGTGTGAAGTCCGGCGTTAACTGAATTGAATCAGAGTAGTTCTGATACAGATCCTGCATCTGGCTAAAGCAAGTCGCCCCTTTATCGAGCTTTTTCTGCATATCAAAGTTAATCAAGGCATCGAACCCCTGATCTGCATATGGTGAACGGTAGGCAGAGTGACCCCAGACTTCGCCCATCATCCAGAATGGCGCACCTTGTTGATCGTTTTCCGCTCTCCACGCTTTCAAACTATCGCTGGCAGCTTGTTTTAACTTAAGCCAGACGTCACCTTCTACGTGTTTGACGGTATCGACCCTGAACCCGTCGATACCAAAACGTTTGACCCAATCCGACTGCCATTCGACCAGGTAGTCGGCGACGGTGTAACCCTCTTTAGCGACCACGCGCGTGTCTGGATTGTTAAGTAGCCACTGAGGAGGGATGACAACCTTCGATGATTCAGTAAGGAAGTCGGGTAAACCTGCAAGATTCATTGTGGTGTCACTGCTACCCGGTTGTGAGTAGCCTGGTAGGCCAGCGCGAACCCAGTCTGGCCCCCACCAGTTAACCCATTGGTCGCTTTGGTAGTCAATATGGTCGTTGTAACTATGCCAGTTCTGTCCTGATTGCGGCTTCCATTTGGCCCAACTGTCAGTCATACCATTTCTGTCGACGACTTCTAAGTTATCGAACTGCATATCTGCCAGAGTTGAATAACCAGCGTGGTTGATCACTGCGTCAAGCAGGATCTTGATACCGCGCTTGTGAGCTTCAGCCACCAGAGTTCGCAAGTCTTCTTCATTACCAAAATTCTGATCGATCTTGGTGAAGTCGCGAGTCCAGTAACCGTGGTATGAATAGAAAGGAAAGCTGCCGCTCTCGCCCCCACCGACAAAGCCGTGCACCTGCTCGACAATTGGAGACAGCCAGATGGCGTCGGTACCTAAGCTCTTAATATAGTCGAGCTTGGCGATCACCCCTTTCAGGTCACCGCCATGAAAGGTCCCGACTTCTTGCTGGTGATCTTTCTGGCGTCGGTAGCTGTGATCATTACTAGCATCGCCGTTATTAAAGCGATCGACCATTACAAAATAGATGTTGGCATTGTGATAGGTGAACTCTGGCTCCATTTGTTGTTGGGAGGCCGGTTCTAGCAATACTAAACCACCACTCTGCTTAGTGGCAGCAAGGGTGACTGAGTTGTTTGCCACTTTTACCGTCTGTCCACTAAGGGCATCTCTCAAAACTGTGCCGTCAGCAAAGGTGTCGCCAAGCTTAATGGTGACAGGATCACCCGCATATTGCTGACACTGGACATCGGGGATTGGCCTACTGAAGGTTTTGGTACTCTTTTTAGCTTCCCGAGCAATGATCAGAGTATTGAGTTGTGGGTCGAAATTGAATGAGTAGTCGCCTTTAAAGCGGATTTTCAGAGGCAGAACGGTATCTTCACCACAGTTCAGATTAAGTGGTCGGCGAAACTTAACTTTCTGATTGTCTGCGACCTCACAGGAGCCATCAATTCCGGAGATAGTTATCTGATAGTTATCTTTAGAGAGTGTTAAGACTGCTGGTTCAGTCGCTGACAGAGGAACATCGCGACTGGTTGTAGTGGTTGATATGGTCAGGTTAGGACTCGCTGCTACGGGTAAACTGCACAGGGTAGCAAGCATAATCGCATTGGGCACAAATTGGCTTTTCACGTTACATCCTTGAGTTATTAGTATTGGTCACTTTGCACTCTAACTTAGCTCCTCATGTTCAACATCATTCCCCTCGTCTACGCCCCAAACTCAGAGAGTGGTCACATAATCTGCTTTGAAGGGAGGAATTAGTGATTAATTTTTTAGGGGGTGTTGTTTGGTAATTAGGGCTCAGAAATCTTAAAAATAAGACGGCAGCTGTCTCATTGTGTAAAAACTAACCCAAAAACAGTTCATCAGTATCAATAATTTGTTTCACTTAACATTTATTAGGGTTATTGATTATAAATAACTCAAATAACCGCTGGAATAAGCTGCAATATTTGCTATTTTGTTCGAATAAATAAAATGATACCAAATGTTTCCATCCCCTTGATATTTACTAAGGGAGATGTTGTGGGGAACCTTTATGGACGTGGATGTTTTGCGCCAAGCTGCTGTAATAAAAGAGATATCTGGTGATGTTGTTATTGTGTCTCCAGATGGGAAGGCACGTAAAGCCGAAGTCGGTGATACGGTAGCTAAAAATGAGATAGTTATTACGGCTAATCAGTCGACTATTCTGATGGAATCGCCAAATACCGCATTTCATCTTGATTCAAATGCTATTGCCACAGAGCCTGAAGTGGGCGAGTGGGGGGCGGTTCCTATTGCTGGAGAGGTCAACTTCGATCTCGCTAATTTAAGCGATAGTGCATTTGGAGAAGATGAATTTGCCGCTATTCAGGAAGCTATCTTAGCTGGCGCTGACCCAACAGAATTACTTGAAGCGACCGCCGCTGGTGGTGGTGCAGGCTCAGCGAACGCGGGCTTTGTGACTATCGACTATAACGGGGCAGAAGTTCTAGCCAGTACCTTCTTTGAAACATCTGGCTTCGCATCTGATAACGTAACCGAGACTGATGACGAAGGCAGACCACTTGTTTTTGCTGCCGGTGGTGAAAGTATCAGTGAAACACTGGTTGAAGGTTCTTTATCTCAAGGCACCTACCCACAAACAACAACCAGCTCCGTAACCATTTTTGCTGGTGATCTCCCTCTTGATCCAACCTCTTTTGTTCCCAGCGAAACCTCACTTGCTTCGCTGATTAGTGAACTTAACAGCGATATCACTTCTAACGGACAGTCAGTCACCTTCAGCTACGACGCTGCTGAAAACGCCATTGTAGGTGTTTTAGGTGGCGAAGAAGTACTCCGCATTGATATCGATACCAGCAATCTTGGTAAAGACGTTGTTCTCGAACTTACCACCACGATTTCTCAGCCAATTGATCACGTTCCTTCTGTTGGTGGCGGTCAGGTTGCTTTCGACAATGACCAGATTGTAGTGTCTTTCGAAATTGAAGGTAAAGACAGTGGCGGCAACTCGATTCGAACGCCAATTGATGCCCAGGTCACCATCGGGGATGGAGCCAATGCTGAATTTACCTCGATTGATAGCGCAGATGTTTATGAAGCGGGCCTGAGTGATGGCTCTGGTGTTGGAGCAACAAATACAGAGTTTAACGGTACTCTCAATGGAGCATTGGGCAGTGACCAGGTGACTGAACTGCAGATTGATGTTGATGCCTTTAATGCGGCGCAGCAGGATTCAGCGATCACCTCACAAGGTCAAACCATTATTCTGGAAGCCGTTGATGGCCAGCCGGGTGTGTATTCAGGTTATATCTTACTTGAAGGTGTGCGAGTTGATGTACTCAAGATCACTATCGGTGATGTGACCAACAGTGACACTTCATTTAGCGCGGATTACAAAGTAGAGCTTCTTGATGAACTTGATCAGGGTCAGCAGGGCATGGACACGATCGCTATTCCGCTACCCGTATTCGCGATTGATGCAGATAACGACCAGTCACAAAGCTCTCAACTAGTGATTAACGTTGGCGACGATGTTCAGGTCGTTGTCGACGGTAGTTTGACTGTCACAGAACCAGATTTCGGCGCCACTGAAACCAGCAATGAAATTGATGTGATCAGCAAAGCTGGTGCAGATAATGGCGAAGTCACCTCATTTACTTTTGATGGCAAAGAGTACCTCCTGGAAGAGGGGAAAACTGAGTACTCAGTGACGGATGGCACAGTTAAGATCTCTACTGATGGACAGTTATCATTCATCGCCAATAGTGACCTCGACCATTCTGCGAGCGATACCATCAAGCACACCATTGTTGTCACTGTAACGGATAAAGATGGCGACGAGCTGACCAGCACCGTCGATGTTGAGATTGCTGACGGTAAAAATCCTGTGATCAACAGCATCACAGCGGTCGACGTATTTGAAGCGGGTCTGAGCGATGGCTCGAAAGTGGGTGATACAGACGTAACTGCCAGTGGCACCATTGACTTTACCACTGGCAGTGATGAAGTCGTCGCGATGGGGATTGATGTTAAAACATTCAACGACTCATCGACCCTGACATCAGGCGGCAAGGATGTGCTGCTTGAAGAAGTATCTGCAGGCGTTTATCGCGGTTATATCACTGCCAGTGATGGTAGCAAAGTTGAAGTACTGACGATTAACCTCGACCAAAACAACCTTGGTGAGTACAGCGTCACATTACATCAAGAAGTGGATCACGCGACTCAAGGTCAGGACAGCCTTGCGGTAAGTATTCCTGTCTATGCCGTAGATAGTGACAATGACCATTCTGCTAATAGTCAGTTAGTGATTAACATTGGCGACGATCTGCAGGTTGTTACTGACGGTAGTCTGAGCGTCATCGAGCCGGATCATGTTGGTACGGAAACCAGTAACCAGATTGATGTAATTACTAACGCCGGCGCCGATAATGGTGAAGTAAGCTCGTTCACATTCGATGGTAACCCGCAACAAATCGTACCGGGGCAAACGGAATATTCAGTTACTGATGGTACTGTGGTGATTACGCCTGATGGTAAATTATCATTTATTGCCAACAGTGACGTTGACCACTCAAGTAGCGACACTGTTAAGCATACTATCGTTGTTACGGTAACCGATAATGATGGCGATGAGCTGACCAGTACAGTCAATCTGGAAATTAAAGATGGTAACAATCCGGTGATTAATAGCATCAACGAGGTTGACGTATTTGAAGCTGGTTTGAGTGACGGCTCGAAAGTGGGTGACACTGATACGACTGCCAGTGGCACGATTGACTTTACAACAGGTAGTGATCAAGTCGTCGCAATGGGCGTTGATGTTAAAGCGTTTAATGATTCATCAACGCTAACATCAGGTGGTAAGGATGTGGTGCTTGAAGAAGTTTTTGCTGGCGTTTATCGCGGCTACATCACCACAGACGATGGCAAACAAGTCGACGTACTATCGATTACCCTCGATCAAAATAAACTTGGTGAGTACAGCGTCACTTTGCTTGAGGAAGTCGACCATTCAACTCAAGGGCAAGACAGCCTTACGGTAAACATTCCGGTTTATGCCGTTGACAGTGATAACGACCATTCGGCGAACAGCCAGCTAGTGATTAACATTGGTGATGATCTACAAGTGGTCACTAACGGTAATTTAAGCGTTACTGAACCTGATCATACTGGTACTGAAAACAGTAACCAGATTGATGTGATTACTCAGGCTGGTGCAGACAATGGTGAAGTCACTTCGTTTACTTTTGATGGCACTAAGTACCCACTTGAAGAGGGTAAAACCGAATATCCAGTTACCGATGGCACGGTAGTGATTACCGCTGATGGGCAGTTATCCTTTATTGCTAACAGTGACCTTGACCATAAAGCCAGCGATACCATAACCCACACCATTGTTGTGTCAGTTAAAGATCAAGATGGTGATGAGCTGACCAGCACAGTTACACTCGAAATTGCTGACGGAAAAAATCCAGTCATCGATAGTATTACATCAGTAGACGTGTTCGAAGCTGGCCTGAGCGATGGCTCTGGTGTTGGCGACACTGATATCACAGCGACGGGTACGATTGACTTTACTACTGGTAGTGATCAGGTTGTTGCGATGGGAGTTGATGTCAAAGCATTCAATGATTCATCAACACTTAAATCAGGCGGTCAGGATGTGATACTTGAAGAAGTATCAGACGGTGTTTATCGCGGCTACATCACAGAGAACAACGTTAAAGTTGACGTCTTAACTATTAAGCTCGACCAAACTAAGCTTGGCGATTACAGCGTGACACTGCATCAAGAAGTCGATCATGGTGCACAAGGTCAGGATAGCCTGGCTGTGAGTATTCCAGTTTATGCGGTCGACAGTGATAACGATCATTCAGCTAACAGTCAGTTAGTGATAAACATTGGCGATGACTTACAAGTCGTTACTGATGGTAGTCTGAGCGTTACTGAGCCGGATCATATTGGCACTGAAACCAGTAACGAGATTGATGTGATTACTGAGGCAGGGGCGGATAATGGTCAAGTAACGTCGTTTACCTTTGATGGTAAAGAGTACACGTTCGAAGAGGGCAAAACCGAATATGCCGTTACTGACGGTACGGTCAAGATCACCGCAGATGGTCAATTATCATTTGTTGCAAACAGCAATCTTAACCACAAAGTCAGCGATACGATTACCCATACCATAGTTGTTACCGTTACCGATCAAGATGGCGACAAGCTAACCAGCACCGTCAATCTGGATATTACTGATGGTAATGACCCAGTGATTAAAAGCATCACAGCAGTCGATGTGTTTGAAGCCGGATTGGGTGACGGCTCAGGTTCAGGTGCGACTGACATTACCGCAGAGGGTGTGATTGATGTTACCACTGGCAGTGATCTAGTTGTCGCACTGGCCGTCGATGTTAAAGCATTCAATGATGCCTCGACCCTGACATCGGATGGTAAAGACGTAGTGCTTGAAGAGGTTTCTGCGGGTGTTTATCGCGGGTATATCACTGAGAACGGTGTCAAAGTCGATGTATTGACTATCACGCTCGACCAAGACAAGCTTGGTGAGTACAGCGTGACACTGCACAAAGAAGTCGACCACCCTACGCAGGGGCAAGATAGTGTTGCCGTGAGTATCCCGGTTTACGCAGTAGACAGTGATAACGACCACTCTGCGAATAGCCAGTTAGTGATCAACATCGGCGATGATATGGCCACGATTGAAGGCTTTGCTGATGGGAGTAAATTCAAAGTCAACGAAGATGATACCGCTACAGGTTCTTCACCGGGTCAGGCGTACGTTACCGGGGAGTTTGTTACCACTCAAGGCGCAGATACGGTCGTTAAGTACGAGTTAGTCAATCTCGGTAACTCTGAAAGCGGCCTTAAATCAGGTGGCGTTGAAGTGACAATTCAAGATGTCAGCACACCGACGGGTCCAACGGTATATCACGGTGTCGCCAATGGTATCGTGGTCTTTACTCTTGAGTTAGAGAGTGACGGCAGCTACACCTATAGCCAAATTAAAGCACTCGATCACGCTCAGGGTGAAGATAGCTTAACCATCCCATTTGATGTGGTCGCAATTGATCGTGATGGGGATAAATCCCAACCTATTCGCCTGCCGATTGAAGTAATCGATGACAAACCAACTTTGACTGGTACCACGGGTGGTACACAAGTCGATGAAGATGACTTATCTGGAGTGGGCTCAGACCAGAGTCAGAGCACTCACGTTTCCGGTTCGTTTACCGTAACCGAAGGGGCAGATAGTGTTGTTAAATATGAATTAGCCGATGCTGATAAAATTCTCGAAGATTTAACCAGTGGCGGTGAAGACCTTTCATGGCGACCCGTTGCACAGAATGGTACCGAATTTAGTTATACCGCAGAAACTGCAAGCGGTGATGCGGTGTTTACCATCATTTTTGATACGGCTGACAATAGCTACCGTTTCGAACTGCTTAAATCCCTCGACCACCTTGCTGGTGACGGAGAGAACACTCTTCAGATCGATTTTACTATTAAAGCCACTGACTTTGATGGCGATGAAAGTAATGTGATCACTTTGCCTATTCGAGTGGTTGATGATATTCCAACCTTAACGGGACAGGCACTTACCGCTGAAGAGGGAGAAGGCTGGAGTAGTATGGTCAATATGTTTGCTGACCAGACTGATAAAGGCGCCGACAATGCTTCTCTGACCCAAATTGAAGGTACCCAAGATAGTCATGGTGCACAAATTGTCTTTGATGATGGTCATGGTGGCTATACAAGCGTTGTAGATTTAACCCACGGTTCTCAAAGCTTGTTTGTTTTCGAGCAGACCACAGGTTCAGATGGTCAGGTTAGCCAGCGCCATATAGGTTGGTTAGTGGTTGATTCTAATGGCGAAGTGACATTCGCTGCGGCGAAAGATCTAGAGCACAGCGGCGAAGAAATCAACTTCACAGTTAATGTTACGGCGACTGATGGCGATAAAGATACGTCAGTGGTGCCGTTAGACATTACCATCACAGACCATGAAGCAGAACCAATTGCCCTTAAGGTTGTTACTTTCGAGGACGCTGGTCGTGACTCGCAAATCAACTATGCCCCGGGCGATGCGCCTGAGTGGGAAAATACTCAAGATAACCAAGGCGGATTGTCTGACTCACCCGCGAAGGTCGAGTTGTCTGTTGACCTATTTGATAGAGATAACGCAGAAGATATTGGTCAGTTGACCATTGAATCGGGCAATCACCATGGAACCTTCTATTACCAACAAAATGGTGTGTTCTACAAGCTAGAACCTAATGCTGATGGAGACATCATTTTTGATGGCTCGGTTCTGCAGCAAAGCTTTACGCAAAATGGCGGTCATACTATTGCCACGATTGATAACCTCTACTTTGTTCCGGATCGTAACTTCTCGACTGGTGGCAAAGGCGTTGAAATCAATTACCAGTTACAAATTGATAATAATGGCAGCAAAGACCATACCCTTGATTCTAGCTTCAATATTGAGATTGAAAGTGTCGCGGACATCGCGACCTGGGATGACGCTAACAGTCAATACCATTACTCATTAACCGAAGATGGTGATAACGCAAAAATAGATATCCAGGCAGTAACGCAGGATAGCAGCCGACCAGAGACCATCAGTTATGATCTCCGTGTTACTGCAGGTGAAGGCAATTTCGAGCTGGTGGACAAAGATGGTAATCCTCTGACTCCAGATAGTCATGGTGTTTATCATGTTTCATCGGCAGACATTAATACCATTCAGGTCAATCCAGCGGATAACTTCTCAGGTACGATTAAGCTTGAAGCCGTCGCGGTTACCAATGAGACTAAGAACCCACTATCAGGTAAGGGTGAGGCTCACTCTCAGCCTCAAGAACTGATCTTTGATGTTGCACCTCAAGCGGATAAAGGCAGCTTTAGCGTCAACCGCATCAACATCTTCGAAGATAATGCTGCCACTCAAGATACCCTTGATCCGACAACTGATCGTGATCCGCTGACTCTTGATGAAGTGATTTCAATGTCACCATCGCAAGATACCGATGGTTCAGAAACCCTCTACGTGCGTATCTCAGACATTACTGAAGGTGCGGAACTAGCTTGGGCTGGTAGTGGTGCTAGCCAGATCACTCAAGTGACGATCAATGGTGTAACCTACCAAGAAGTCCCTTATGACCAGCTTCAAAATGTAGAAGTTATTCCAAAGCTGCACAGCAATAATGATTTCAAATTTGACGTTACCGGTGTTGTTAAAGACAGCGCCTCTCTGAGCAGTGGCACTCAGGTCAGTGAGCAAATACTCGGCACTAAAACGGTTAACGTTGAAGTGAAAGGTGTGGTTGATCTTCCTCAGGGTAACACTACGGATTCAGGTTGGACAAACTTCGAAGAGAATGGTGTTGATGGTGTCGATGGTGTCGAAATCACCATTAAGGAAGACCAAGAAGCAGCGCTCAACTTTACCATTCAGTCTGGAGAACACGCTGACAACGCTAACGATACTTCTGAGTCGGTTACCGTGCTGTTATCGAATATTCCTCATGGCGTTGTCATTGAAGACAGTGATGGCAAGGTGATAGATCTCAACTTCGTCGGCTATGAAAAGAATCCGGACGGTACGCCAAACCTCGATAAGCCGATTTATGAAGCCAACATTACTGGCGAACAGAATGAAACTGGCATTGTCATCAAGCCAGTGGCCTCGTCGACTGAGAATATTGACCTTAAGGCCACTGTGATCGTAACGGAAAATGATGGCCACAGTCGTAGCTTCGAGCAAATTGTGCGAGTCAATGTTGAGCCTGTCATTGATACCAACCTGAATTACAAAAATGAAACTTCAGTTGGCCTTGAGGACTCCGCTATTAGCATCAACTGGTATCCAGAAGGTAAAGATTATCCAGATAGTGATGAGCACTTTACTTCGATTACTATTAATGGAATTCCAGACGGGTCAGTAGTGAGAGTAGATGGCAATATTGTTGCTGTCGAATCGGGAACAATAGTGATTACAGGCACTGAGCCGTATGGTGATTTTACTCAACAAGCTTTAAAGCCAGGTTACATTCAAATCACTCCGCCGAAAGATTCGAGTACTGACTTTGACCTGACGACCAAAGTTGAGATAGAAGAGCGCGATCATGAATACAAAAGCGATCATATTGTTGGAGAAGGTGGTCGTGTAACCGCAACTCTTAACGGGTCGGTTCATGTTGAAGTGCGTCCTGTCGTCGAGCCTGAAAACGCTGATAACAGACTGGTTGTGACCAATGAAGCAGGTGATGCTATCCAGACGGCACTTCAAGCGGATGGTAACGGTCAGATTCGATTCACTACCAACAATGACGATACTAAGACTGACGGTGAATATGTTGTTAAGTATCAAAATACTGACGCTTCATCTGAAGAGGTCGTTGATCAGGTTATTATTCAGCTGACTAACACTGATGGCACTGCGTTGTCTGATGCTGTTCTTGACCAACTGGTGGTGACGGGAGCTGCATATGAAGGTAACGGACGTTGGATTATTCTTAACGAAGAGCAGTTCAGCATTAGTGCACCGAATGGTCTAGATCTTGGTACGAGCAACGCTATTAATAAGCTTACCTTAGGTATTTACACCAAAGTTATCGATGAGGGTGAGGATGACAAAGAGAACTCACTGATAGATCGTCTAGATAGTTCTATAGAGCTGTCATTTCCTAAAGATCTTACTTCAGATAATGGCGAAGCTGCGTCGATTGCTATTGGTGACAATCTGATCATTGATGCAACAGAGGATATTCAGGTAGATTTGGGTCATCAACTTGATAGCATCATAACCTTAACCCCACCTTCAGGTACTGAGTTTGCTGATGAAGTGACTATCGTCATTCCACATGATGATCAGTCTGTTCCATTCACTATCAGTGGTGCAGAAGTAGACTTTGTCAATGGTAGTTATGTATTCCAGACTCACATTTCAGCGGATGGCACTATCGAATCATTCGATGGCTTGATGCTGAATCTACCAAAAGATTATTCGGGTGATTTTAAGTTGCCGATTGAGGTAATCACTAAAGATACTATCTCCGGAGATGAGAATAAGGCCACCGTAGATTTGGTTGTGAAAGCTAATCCAGTTGCTGACGTGGGTGATGACAAACCTTCGATCACTGTTGAAGTGACGGGTTCACTGGATAGCGCAGGCAATCAGATTGATCAGAATGGTGATGGTAACCCTGACAAGGTTGGCTACGAAGACAGCTATATTCAGCTCGATTTCGACCAGCAACTGGGTGATACCAATAATGGTGGTGTCGAGGGTGGTAGTGAAGCATTTAGCTCGATTACTCTAACGCTTGCCTCCCCAGCAGAGGGCGCTTTCTATGAAAAAGTGGTCGCTGCTGATGGCAGTGTGACGTTTAACAATCTCGGTACTTCGGTCACCTTCGATAAGAGCGAGATTGACGCGGGTGCGTTAGACAATATTTTGTTTAAGCCGACGAAAAATTACCCGACTGGAAACGACGATAATAAAGTCGCAATTAACATTACGGGTACGGTGACAGATACGGCTACCTTCGATGAAAGTGGCTCTACAAGCACAACCAGCCACTCTGGTGATTTCTCTACCAGTGTCGAGTTTGAAGTGGTGCCAGTGTTGGATGACGTGGTTGTCACTGGTCCTGAGAACAGTTCTGGCCAGATAGAAGTATCAGGTACTGAAGATCAGCCTATTTCGTTGAGCAGTTCCGGTAATGTATCTATCTCACTGACCGATACCGATGGTTCAGAATCGTTTGTGTCAATTAAGTTCACAGGTGTACCAGACGGCTTCCAGTTCACAGCGGAACCTGGCAGTGGTTATACGGTTAAAAACAATGGCAATGGTGAGTGGAGTGTCAAACTACCTGCGGGCAGCGCTGACAGTCTGGATTTAACAGCGATATCGGTTGTGCCTCCGAAACATTTCAGTGGTTCGGCAGAGTTTGGTGTTAGCGTGTTCACTCAAGAATCGTTGCTAGGTGTGCCAACGGAAGCTGCGAATCTGCCTAAATTTGTTGTTAATGTGGCTCCAGAGGGAGACAGCATTGATACCGATGTAACCGATTCAGTTAGCGGTAACGAAGGTCAGAACATTGATATCGCCATCAACGCATCTGTGGTTGATAGAGCAATGTCAGCGACCGGAGGTGGCACATATAACGAAAACGCTCCGGAAACGATCCGCGTAGAAGTAACTAACGTACCTGCAGATGCGTCAATTCTTTATCCAGATGGTACTCCAGCCAGTTACAATGCTGCGACAGGTACTTGGACATTGGAAGTTGATGCTCAGAAACTGGACAAAATCATCTTCAATTCAGGTCAACATAACAGTGATACGGGCAATGCATCAGGTATTGATAGCCCGATTCATATCTCAGTTCAGTCAGTGGATAATGGTGCTCTTGGGCCTAAATCTGAGTTCGATGTAGAACTGGTCATTGACCCAGTTAACGACCAGCCAACTTTCGTCAATGTGATTGATCTTGAGACCACAGAAGATGTAGTGGGTGGCCTGGCGATTAACCAGTTTGGTATTGCTGATATAGATGCGACCTATGATGACCCTGATGCCACCTACGAGTTGACGCTACAAGTGAATTCAGGAACGCTAGAGTTCCTGAGTGATGCCAATGTTAACTTTACCATCGCGGCTGATGGTAGTCTTGTTGCCACAGGAAAACTGGCTGACATCAATGCTGCGTTGGCTGCTGGTAAAGTCATCTTTAAACCTGATGCCGACTTTAACGGGCCGGTTACTGTGACAGCGACTGTCGATGACGGCGGTAATAACGGTACGATTGATCCGGGTGATAGTTCAACTTCTTCAACCAATCAGACAACCTTTGTGATTAACGTTACTGAGGTAAATGATGCGCCTGAGCCGAAAGACTTTGACTTAGGTGATTTGCCAGAAGAAGGCAGTCTGACCATCAGCGTACAAGACTTGATTGATGGCACTTTTGATAAAGAAGGCGACACAATCAGCGTTGAAAGTCTGACCCTCGTGGAAGGTCAGGGCTCCTTAGTGCAACAAGGTGATAACTGGGTGTTTGTTGCTGCGAAAGACTACAACGGTCCGGTGAAGATTAGCTACGTGGTTAAAGATGATGGTACGACCGATGGTCAAGCGGATCATCAGACGGGTACTGCTGAGATTACCTTCGACGTAACTCCGGTTAATGACAAGCCGGTATTGGATATTGACGACATTACTGCGCAGATTGATGAAGATGCGAACCAGCAATTGAGCGGAATCTCAGTCAGTGATGTCGATTATGTTGGTGCTTCTGCTAATGACCTGATGACGGTTACGCTAAGCGTCGATGACGGTACACTTTCTCTCGTTGCTCCTGCTGGTTCGAGTGTTACTGCGACAGGTAACGGTAGCGGTACTCTGACGTTGTCAGGTACGCTTGCTGACCTGAACGCGTTACTTGATAAACCAGGTAGTAGCACGGTAGGAGTGTTTATTGATGCGAGTTCTGTGTCAGTAAATAGCGTCGATCTGGAAGTCACAGCGAAAGACAGCTGGAACTCTTCAGGTCTTGCGCTAGAGGCTGAACCAAAGAACTACACCATTACCGTTAATCCAGTCGCGGATGCGCCAACTCTGGCGCTTGATAGCAGATATAGCTTCAACAAGAACATTACTGCAACACAAAGCGCCAGCACGAGCGGAATTGCGATCGTAGGTATTATGGCGGCGTTAACTGATACAAGCGAAGCACTCACATTAGAAGTGAGGGATGTTCCTGCCGGTGCGACGATTGAGAGCACTACAGGTTCGGTAACTCTGGTCGGTGATGTATGGCAAGTTTCACCACAAGCGATTGAAGGTTTAACCATCAAAGGCGCTACTGAGGGAGATCATACGCTGCAGGTGACTGCGGTATCGCATGAACTCGCCCAAGATGGAAGCATCATTGATCAGGCTGAGTCGAGTAACCATATCGAGATTAAACTCAATGTGGTCGACAATATTGCTGACTTAGAGATTAACCGTGCCTCTGAGACCGAAGCGGTTCATCTCGATGGTAGTGGTTCAGATAGCACGCTTACTGGTGGCAGTGGTAACGATCTATTAGTCGGCGGTGCTGGTAATGATACCTTAATTGGCGGAGCTGGTGATGATCACTTAGAAGGTGGTGACGGTGATGACACCCTTTATGGTGGCTTAGGCTCGGATATCCTTGTCGGTGGTACAGGCATGGATACCTTTGTCTGGGATCATATCGATGATGGTTCACTCGACACCATCAAAGACTTCCAGGTGAGCGAAGGTGATAAGATTGATCTGCGAGAAGTTCTGCCAGAGCTCAAGCAAAGCTCTTTGGACATGGACAGTCTGCTGGAACATTTAGATGTCAAGGTCGACGGAGACAACGTTGAACTGAGCATTCACCCAGCAGGAGCGGGTGCAGAAGAACAGTCGATTGTGGTTGAGAATCTGGCTCACCAATTAGATAGTGGCTTCAGCGCCATGTCGCAGGAAGATATGGTTTCATCCCTACTGCAACACGTGATGGTTCACGATAACAACTAATGTACGACGCCCCTCACTGAGGGGCGTTTTTATCGTTGAGTGCTGATTTATTTATTGGCGTTGACCTGATAGGTTGCAACAAAACTTGCGACCGCCATCTTTACTGCTTGCTCAACCTGTTGGCAGGTTGGCGGAGGTAAATGAGCGATCAACTGTGGCCAGAAGATGACAGCTTTAATGCTGCCGATATACTGTTCAATTGCCGTGCCAATATCTGGTATTTCCAAAACGCCAGCATCAATACCTTGCTGGGCCCATCTCTGTAGTCCGTATGAGTCTTCGATAGATTCGAATTTACTCACCAGTAGCTTAGATGTTTCCTGACAGCGAATACATTCCGCCATCACGAGACGAGCGGTGATCTGAAAATCCTGATTGCTGATATAACACATCTGCTTAAGTGTAAATTCCAGCAGCTGTTGGTCGACAGGTTGCGAGGGTTCAAATTCGACTTCACACTGCTCATGAAAGCGACACATGAGATTATCGACAATCACATCAAACAAGGCTTCTTTATTAGGATAGTACTTGTACAGGGTGCGCTTAGAGACGCCTGCATGTTTAGAAATACCCTCCATACTGGCCTGATTGAAGCCTTTTTGAGAAAAAACTTCAATCGCAGATCTGATGATATCTTCTTGTTTTATATCACTTCTTTTTATCATTACGTAAACCTGAATAAATAAAAGTAAACGCATGTGTTTACTTTTTCTCTGGTAGTGCCTAAAGTATACACCATCGTTTACTTTTTTGGATAGTGTACTTGTGATGACTATGGGTAATGTGATTAAAGCCTCAGTAATTTCAGTGTTGGGTGTATTGGGCTACAACCAATGTATTGCAGATGATGGGGATCAGAGCCGTCGACAGAGTGAGTTGCAAAGAGCGGAACGTATTGCGCAGTCAGCACAGTTCAAAGATGGCAAAGCAATCACAAGAATGCCAAGTGTCGCTTCATCAGAGAGTACATTAGAAGTTATGAGGCAGTTTTTCTTTGAAAGAGCCTCGTTGAAACCCAGTCACAAACTCCCTCACTATCCAACCAATCTTACTCAGTTGAAGCAGAGAAGTGATCAGATGCGTGTGACCTGGCTTGGTCATTCAAGTTTATTTATCGACCTGGATAGTACCCGTATCCTGATTGATCCTGTGTTTGAATATGCGTCGCCTTGGATTGCTAAGACTCTGTTTAATAGGAACGTAAATGCGCCTCTGGAGCGTGAACAGCTACCGGTTCCTGATGTTATTGTTATATCTCACGATCACTATGACCATCTAGAAGAGTCTACCGTGCGCCACTTTGCCAACAAGGATGTGAAGTTCTTTGTGCCTCTTGGCGTGGGGCGTCACCTGGAGTCGTGGGGGGTAGCTCCGGGCAAAATCAATGAGTTCGATTGGTGGCAAGAGGCAAACATCAATGGCATAACATTCACCTCAACGCCAGCCAACCATAACTCTGGCCGTACGGGTTTCGATTCTAACTCGACGCTGTGGTGCTCGTGGGCTATCAAGGGGCAAAGTGGTTCGTTTTTCTATAGTGGTGACAGTGCTTACGATGACCACTTTAGCCAGATCGGTGAAAAACTGGGGCCTTTCGATCTTGCTTTTATTGAAGTAGCGGCCAATGTCAAAAATGGTCGCGGTTTTCCAGTTGAGAACTGGGGGCATATGCAGGCTAGACACACAATGCAAGCTTTCCAAGACCTTAATGCTGAACAGCTGTTTCCTGTTCATTGGTCTACCTATGAGTTGTTTGCTCATAAGTGGGATGAACCTATGACAGACTTGATAGCAGAAGCTCAGACGACGGGTGCTCATCTGGTGACACCTATGGTTGGAGAGACATTAGAAGTAACAAAACAAATGAAAACAACATTTTGGTGGAAAAACTTGCAATATAACCTGGCAAGTGCACGTTTAAATACTGATAAGTTATACAATTAACCATCTAATTATTAATGTCTTTTTCCATTAAAGCCTGCTAATAGCAGGCTTTTTTACATTCTCATGAATAAACCTTTTGTTTACATTAATTATTTGTATACTGATGTTAACAATATGAAACAGGTTGGCTTAAGGAGTGGCGTATGGAAAAAGAGCAAAGTCTATTTGAATGGCAAAGAGTAAAGCGCTTCAACCTACCTGTGTGGACCGTGCTTATTGGCGTATTGATAGCCAGAACCAGTTACTTTATGGCGTGGCCGTTTCTGGTCGTATTTCTCTATCAGGATTACAACGCATCGGCGATAGAAGTTGGCGCTATGTTAGCCGCTTCAGCGCTAATTGGCTCACTGGTAGGAGTTTATTCTGGTTACCTGTCGGATAAGTTTGGTCGTAAGTGGTTGATGGTCATTGGATGTGTTCTCGGCTTTGTGGCTTACAGTGGTATCGCACTTGCCAGCGAAATGTGGCACTTCCATCTGCTCATTCTACTCACTGGTTTCATGCGCCCAATGATTGATGGGCCAGCTAAAGCAGTGATTGGGGACTCTTTACCCGACCTTAAAGATCGAGAGTTGGCGCTTAACTTACGTTACTTCCTACTCAATATCGGTGGCGCAGTGGGGCCTCTTATGGGCGTGACGCTGGCGCTAGCCCAACCGCAGAGTCTTTTTCTGATCACGGGCTTTACTCACCTTTTCTATGCGTTTTGGATTCTGTTTGGTGTTGAACGTAAGAGCGCCAAAGTGAACCAGCAAGCGGGTGAAACCCTGTTACCTGATTTTACCCAGACTCTGAAAGTCATTGCCCGTGACAAAATCTTTGTACTCTTGCTGGTGGCTAACTTGTTATTGATGTTTGTCTATGCTCAATTGGAATCCTCAGTCCCGCAGGTGATCGTTCGTAGCGGCATAGAGGATGCAGCGAGCCTGATAGCAATGTTGATGGTTGTTAACACCGCGACCATCGTATTATTCCAATTTCCTTTGCTGAAAATGCTTGAGCGTGTTCCGCTATTTTCGCGCACAAGAATAGGCATGGTGTTAATTGCCGTCGGGCAAGTTGCTTTTATCGTTTCACCCAATGATTCAGCCTTAGGGTGGGCAATGGCTTGCTTCATTATCAGTTTAGGAGAGGTGATTACCTTCCCGACACTTAATGTCCAGATTGACCGCCTTGCACCGGCTCATCTAAGGGGATCTTATTTTGGTGCTACAGCCTTGTATTCTCTTGGCTTTGCCATTGGTCCTATTGTCGGTGGTGCAATGATTGAATGGTTTGGTGCCAGCTGGTTGTTTGCGCTCTGCTTTATTGTCAGCGTGACTATGATTTGGCTCTATGCCTTAGCGTCAAAAGTGGAAGATACGGTTGAGCGAGAGGTTGCAATGCAGTAGCCCGATATATCGGGCTACTGGCTATTTTTGTTAGCTGATGAGCTTAGGTTGCTCATCACTTTCGCCGGCATGTTGCGGATCGAGCTGAATCGTCTGAGTTGGAAAGGCGATGTCGGCGCCATGCTGCTGAATAATGGCGTAGATCTGCAGCAGTACGTCCTGTTTCACTTCGTGGTAGCGAATCCAGTTGACCGTCTTAGTGAAGGTGTAGACTAGCAACGTCAATGACGATGGCGCAAAACCGTTAAAGTTAACGATCAAGGTTTGTTGGGCATCTATGTCCGGGTGATTCTCTAGCATCGATTTGATGTCTGAAACGATCACTTCAACCTTCGCGCCATCTTTATAGCGGATGCCGATATTTTCGTTGATGCGTCGGTTGAGCATGCGGGACGGGTTCTCAACCACAATATTACTGAATACGGAGTTAGGGACGTAAATCGGACGCTTATCAAAAGTGCGGATAATAGTCATACGCCAGCCGATTCTCTCGACTGTCCCTTCAATCTGACGATCGGGAGAACGAATCCAGTCTCCGACTTTAAACGGACGGTCAAAGTAGATCATCATTCCGCCAAAGAAGTTAGAAAGTAGGTCTTTCGCTGCCAAACCGACAATTAAGCCACCAACACCACCAAAGGTCAGTAAACCAGACAGGCTGAGGCCAAACGCCTGCATGACGGTTAATGCACCTATGACGATAAAGAACAGCCGCGATACTTTGGCAACCGCTTGAACGGTTGTCTCGTCTCTATTTTTCTGGTTAAGCACGTACTCTTCGATGTTGTTAATCAAGCGCATCGTGATCCAGACAAAGATGCCAATAACCAATATCAGCTTCAAGGTGCTAAGCCAGTTGAGCTTGGTGCCCATATAGTCTTGCAAGATAAAGCCGAGAGAAATGGTCGCAGGCCAACACCAGATCAATGTGCTGACTGGAGTTTTTAGTGACAGCAGGGTGAGATCATCCCAATGAAAGCTGGTTTTACTGACTAGTATTTCGAGTCGACTGTAAACGATTCGCCAGGTTACCCAGGCGAAAAAGCTGGCGACGGTGATGAGCAACACATTGGTGTCCCAGCTTTGCAGCAGAGTCGCCAGTGGTTGAGGCAAATGTGTGATTAACTCGTTCATTTTTAGCTCAAATTCTATCTGTTGTTGAACAAGTATAAGGGTTTGCCTATACCCAAACTAGTGGGTTTGTGCTGGGGCGGGAATGAATACCGCGATTAAAGTTAAAAAGGTGTCAGAATTTCTCATTCAGTTTGATCCCTCACCGTGTCAGGAGCAAACTGCCACATCTTGTCGTTATGCATTAAGGTAAAACCATGAAATCAGGTGATAAACAGTATGCAGTTATCGGGTTAGGTCGCTTTGGTCTTTCCGTTTGTCAGGAACTTCAGCAAGCTGGCGCAGAGGTGTTGGCGATTGATATTGACGAAGACCGAGTTCGAGCGGTAGCCGGCTTTGTTAGTCAGGCTTTAGTTGCTAACTGCACCAATGAAGAAACGGTAGCAGAGCTTAGATTAAGTGACTATGACATGGTGATGGTCTCAATTGGTGCCGACGTCAACGCCAGTATCTTAACCACTTTGGTGGTAAAGGAAGCGGGTGTGAAAAATGTCTGGGTAAAAGCCAACGATAAAAAGCACTCCAAGATTTTACACAAGATCGGTGCTGATCACGTGATCATGCCTGAGCGCGATATGGGTGTGCGAGTTGCGCGCAAAATGCTTGATAGACGAGTCCTGGAGTTTCAGGAGTTAGGTTCAGATCTGGCGATGACGGAAATTGTTGTTGGCTCCCGCTTACTGGGTAAAACACTGGGCGACCTAGCCCTATGTAAAGAGCAGGGAGTACAGGTCTTAGGCTTCAAACGTGGACCAGATATTACTAAAGCACCGGAACTTGATCGTACTCTGGAGATTGGTGATCTGATAATTATTGCCGGGCCACGAGAGACCTTATCTAGAAAGCTGAGTTCGTTATGAGTCCGTTTCAGCGCAGGGATCTTTTCTATGCGTTAGACGCGCAGCAAAAGCAGACTAAGGGCTCTGAGCCAAGAGTCATCCTACTCAGCTTTCTTGGTGTGCTTTTGCCATCCGCGGTGTTGCTGACGTTGCCAGTATTTTCTGTCACCGGGCTTTCGATTACTGACGCTCTGTTTACGGCTACCTCCGCAATCAGTGTGACAGGCCTGGGGGTTGTTGATACCGGCCAGCACTTTACCTTGGCGGGTAAGATCTTGTTGATGTTGCTAATGCAAATTGGTGGATTGGGTCAAATGACTCTATCTGCCGTCCTTCTCTATATGTTTGGTGTTCGCCTTACGTTGAAGCAACAAGCTCTGGCTAAAGATGCGTTGGGTCAGGATCGAAGAGTAAACCTTCGATTGCTGGTAAAACGCATCATCATTTTTGCCTGCATCGCTGAGATGATTGGTTTTATTGTTCTTGCTGTTCGTTGGGTTCCGGAAATGGGCTGGGGACAAGGGCTGTTTTATGCTTTATTTCACGCTATCTCCGCTTTTAATAATGCTGGGTTTGCGTTGTTTTCTGACAGCATGATGAGCTTTGTTGATGATCCGTTGGTGATATTTACTCTGGCTGCACTGTTTATTTTTGGCGGTTTAGGATTCACTGTGGTAGGTGATGTTTCGAGTAACTGGAGAGGTGGATTTCGTTGTTTGCAATTGCACACAAAAATCATGTTAGTTGCCACTCCTGCGCTACTTATGCTGGGGACGCTATTGTTTTGGTTACTAGAGAAGACCAACCCCAATACCATGGCGGAACTCGCTCCTTCGGGTCAGTGGCTGGCGGCCTTTTTCCAGTCAGCAAGTGCCCGGACTGCAGGTTTTAATAGTGTCGACTTGTCCCAGTTTACTCAACCTGCCTTACTCGTAATGATCATCTTGATGTTAATCGGTGCTGGTTCAACATCAACTGGTGGTGGCATCAAGGTATCCACATTTGCTGTTGCTTTTGTCGCAACATGGAGCTTCTTGCGTCAGAAAAAACATGTCGTCATGTTCAAGCGTACCGTTGGCTGGCCAGTTGTGACCAAATCATTGGCAATCATAGTCGTTAGCGGCGCGATTCTGACTATTGCGATGTTTTTACTGATGATTACTGAGCAGGCTAGCTTTGACAAAGTAATGTTTGAAACTATCTCTGCGTTTGCCACTGTTGGTCTGACAGCCGGTCTGACAGCGGAGTTATCGGAGCCGGGTAAATACATCATGATAGTTGTAATGGTGATAGGCCGAATCGGACCACTGACACTTGCTTACATGCTGGCGCGTCCAGAACCAAGCTTAGTTAAGCACCCAGAGGGAATGGTGCTCACGGGGTAGAGGGCTATTTATTACCAAAATGGTCAGAAAGGGCGGCGCGGCGATTCTTCGCTGAACCGCCTCCTTGCATATCAATCGTATTCTCAAATCCTTCTTTGATGAACCGCTGAGTAGGGCTGTTGGGTTCCAAACGTCTCAGTTGTGGAGAATCGAATGTCCCCGCAATCTGATAAACAGACTTGCCACCACCTGTTTTGACCGTCACCCGTTTACCATCAAACTCAAAGTTAGTCGCGATTAATCTGTTGTTTCGATAAACCCCTTGTGCGTTCAGGGTTAGGACTTCGGTTTGATACGGAGGTGCACCGACTTCAATCCATCGACCATAAACATGTTTTGGATGAATATAGTCCTGATAGCTGAAGTAAAGCAGGCTGGCAAAGCCAAGTGCTAATAATACAAAGACGATGGCAGCGGCGGATTTTATGGCAGAACTCTTAGTCATAACAGCAGGTCGTCGCTTTTGAGATGAATACAGCATTAAGCTTGCAAAGGTTTAGAGCGTAACATGATATTGCTTTGTTAATCTTTGAACCTCTGCCCAAATATTAATGTACGAAAACTGGTCTATTACCTAAAGTTTAGCTGACCTGGCGATGCTGGTTCCATTATGGAGGTTAAATTTGGATTTCTATTTTTTTGTAGATAGTTCTCTTAGTGGTTTGTAGATTGCCAGATTTAATCTTGGTTTACTTGTTATGAGGTAGTGGATAATCCACTTAAACACTGGGCTCTGCATCTGGATATTAGTTGCTGACTTTAAGTAATTCCTATAAAACAAGGACTTTGCTTCTATGACGAAATATCCACGGAGAATGAAATGATCAAAGCAAACAGCTATTTTGAAGGACAAGTACAGTCGTTAGGTTTTTCTCAGCAAGACGGTGAGTCGAGTGTTGGTGTGATGGCACCTGGTGAGTATACCTTTGGTACTGCGGCTGCTGAGCGTATGACTGTGGTTAAAGGTGCACTTACCGTTAAGCTGGCAGGCGAGCAGGAGTGGGTAACTTATGAAGCGGGATCATCTTTTAACGTAGAAAGTGACTCTTCATTTGATCTTAAAGTCGCTGTTGCAACGGCTTATCTTTGTGAATATTTGAGCTAATCAATCATGGCCTGATGTATCCTCAGTGTTACTCAGGCCTGTTCAATATGACACTCAAATTGCGACAGTGACTGCCACCTGACATTAACTTTTTCCATTGTTAAATAAAATCAATCCCTTACCTCTGAGTTATGTGCTGGCATATAACTTGCTGCTTGTTAAATAGGCCAATGAGGCCAGAAGGTTTAAATAAATAATCGAAAATTCCGAATTTAACGTCAGTTATTATCAGTTTTATTAGTGTAACTATTGGCTATACTTAGAATTGATATTCAGCTGAGAGGAGGTGCTTATGGCTGTTGTACCAAAACACACTGACTCCCATAGTCGTTACGATCCAAGTAAGGAGTTAACGGCAGATCAACTTCACCGTTTCGGTAAAGTTGCACAAAAAGCGCAAAAGCGTCGTGAAGAGGAAGTCGAAAGAGGAACTATCGCTGCAACTGCTCGAGCTGCGAAAGCGGCGGCGCTGCGCCCGGTAGTGACCCCAAAACGTGATAAACCTAATACAGTCCGTTATGCCGCATGGATGTTGGTAGTCATGGCGCTATCGCTATGGCTTATGTACATGACCCGTTAAACTTTTTTATGGGAGTAACACTCGCTAAGTCCGCCTTATCATGACTACTAAGAGGTGAAGTGTAATCCCCACGGTAGAATCTATATTGGTTCTTTCCCTTGTGTTTAGCGGCATACATCGCTTTGTCTGCGCAGCGCGTTAACTCCGGCAGGGTGGCTGCATCTTGAGGGTATAACGCAACGCCTGCGCTCACTGTCAATTCATTGATACGCTCTGTTGACTGATAGTTGCCAGAAAATAGATGGCATATACGTTTCAGGATGCCTTCTAAGTCCTTAATTGAATTCACGTCATACAATAAAAGCACAAACTCATCGCCGGCAAATCGAGCAATTGAGTAATCATGGCGGTCGGTTTGTCGGTCTTTGTTACGAATATTATTTTTCAGACGGTTAGCGAGATGTTGCAAAACGCGGTCTCCCACGTCATGGCCGTAGGTATCGTTTATCGACTTGAAATTATCGATATCAAGGAACACCATTGCCGTGACCTTATTGCTACTTTTCTGCTCTTCAAGCTTTCCTGCAGCCCAGTTTTCAAAACTCCATCGGTTGGCGAGACCTGTCAGTTGATCCAGGTAGGCCAGATCTTCAATACCTTCCTGATAAAGCTCCTGAACATACTTCATTACCTTGGAGTAATAATAAGCCGCTACGTTACACAGTATACAAAGTGCGAGTAAGCTAAGTACAAACCGACCTTGCGAAGCATCAGTATTGTAAGGCACCGTCTGAGTAAAAAGCACCGCGAGTAGAGTCACTGTACAAAAGCCAAAGCTTAATATAGCGCCAACTCTGAAGTTATTAGCAAAGATAAGCACAGCAACAATGGGATAGAGCCACAGTAAACGGTCAGCGACATGATCACCGTAAAGAATCAGCAACACACCTTGGAAAAGCAGGATACCACTTAAAATTAAATCACAATGGTTGTTGCGTTGATGTTTGAACAAGTAGTAGAGGTTGAGGGTAAGTACAGTTGCTGAGAACAAGTTAATCGAAGCAAAGAAGTAATCATGAGTAGCGAATCTCAAAACACTATAGCCAATCAGGATAAGAACCGATATGACAGAACACAGCAATACCAGCTTACTCTTACGAGTCGCTCTGATATCGGCCATTTCAGCAATCTGTCGTCCAGCAAATTGTGGCATATAGTAGTTATCCTTTGCACATAGTCCCTCAAGCAAAGTCTAGAAGAAATTTTAAAGTCTGAAGCAGCCATAAATTTTGCAAAATTCAGGTTCTTCATATATTTATGTGAAATGAGTTTCTTATCTGGGGCGAAGGAAAGTCTTTATAATGAATTTTGACGCATATATAAGCCACTGTATTAATGCGTAAATTATTAATTATGATGGATTATTGACGGAATGTGATGTTTATCAGTAAGTTGGAATCGTTATGGAACATGATGTACTTATAATAAATAAATCTATCAGTTTCTGAAATTTTCGTGCGCTGGCTCGCTTTAATATTGGATGGCGAAAAACAGCCCTGACGAGCAGGGCTGTACCGAATGTGGTGTTATTGTGGCACAAGGCCATAAGGTAGGTTGGAGAATACTTTTGGCTGTCCTTTCACCGTAGGAGCTTCGTTGACCTTCTGCCAGTCAAGCAACATGATAGCAAGCACGTTGCGGTGCTCCCCATAAGTTATATCGAAATCGCCAGTTACGGACGGAATCATCCCCTTGTCGAGGTTGATCGATTTCTGGATTGCATAGCGGGTTTTTTCTACCACAGGGTCATTTTCCAGACCCGCAAGTAAGAAGGTAATGCCAACTTCGGCAATAACGTCTTCTTTTGCTCGAATTAGAATCGTGTCGATATTGCGGCGGAAATAGTCGTAGATCCACTGGTGTTGCTGTTCACTAACCTGATGTTGATAGTACTCTGAATCACCAAAGATGATGTGAGTCATACCGTAGAGTTTGTTGCCATACTGCTGTTTTGATAGCTTTTTATCTTGGACATCTGGATAAGCTTGTTTAAATGCAGTGGTAAATTCATTAACTACGTCTTGCTCGCCAAGCTGTCTTAGCCAGTAGACCTGGTTGGCTAGTTGAGCCGCCCACGCCTTTATCATCTCTTCATCCGAGGCATACTTCTTGAAATCATAGCGACGAATCACTTCACGCAGTTTCGCGTCTTGTTTGTGCTTTAGGCCGTATTCATTCGCACGCGCCATTGAACCGAGCAGGTCAACGCCGAGATAGAGATACTCTGGCATATGTTTGGTGACGTTATAACGCCTGACACTTCTCTCATCCGTTTCATCGACATACCCAGAGAGACGCTTTTCTGAGTAAAGCAGGATTTGTTCAGGGGTATTTACTTCTGCGGCAAACCTATTAAGTCGACTCGCTACACGAGCCATGTCACTCCACACCGCAGCCGAGTATTTGTCATCCAGAGTCTGACGATACATACGCAAACCATAATGGCCTTCTTTGAAAGCGGGCAGTGTGTAGAGCTGGCTTTCGTAGGTATTACGAATCACATCTGCCGATGCTTCGAAGCTCGTGTCATTGGTTGCTGCGACAGATGTGTGAGAAAGGACAACGCCGAGGCATAGCCCTAAGAGCTTCTTATGCATGGTCTAACCTTTACAAAGTGATGTGATGATATTATGGCAGGATATCAGGTATTGCTTACTCAAATGTAAGCTAATGGTCAGATATGAGTAATATTTGAATACTTACATTATCGCTACATAAGTGTTGAGGTCATTATCACTTCTTGTCTGGAACAAGAGTGCTAAACGGCTATTTTTGCCACTTGAAGAGGGTGTTTGTTCGATAGGGTGCAAATAAATCAGCTGTTTTAATAATATATTTGTAGTTAATTGGTGAAGTTTCGAGCGATTTAATGTACTTTTTATATAACTAATTTTAATAATAATTAACGCTTGCAGGCATTGAAATCTAGTTCGTTGGGACTAAGTTCGCTCAAGTAGATGTGAGTAGTTGTGGGGGATGAATGGCCTATCATAAGGGCAGGCAGCATTATATTAATGCGCTGTTTTTGATGACCTTTATATTTTTCGTTGGGCTGATTGAGTCTATTGATCAGAGCCAGAAGACCTTTTTGCGTGATAGTTTGCTTGCGCGTGCCAAAGAAGAGTTGTCCATTGTTCGCTCAGAACTAGAAGCTGCGATTGTCTCTGATATTTACGTAGCCAATGGCCTTTCAGCATTAGTCGCATCGGCTCCTGATTTTGAGTTCTCAGGCTGGGATTTGATCGCATCAAGCATTATGCGTAAGAGTAATCATGTCCAGCTGTTAGGATTAGCTCCAGACGATGTGGTGGACTATGTTTATCCTCTCGAAGGTAATGAAGCTGTTTTAGGACTTAATTATCGCAATATTCCGAGCCAATGGCGCTCGGTTAAAAAAGCTCAGGAAATCCAAGAGATCTTTATATCCGGGCCAGTTAACCTTGTGCAGGGAGGCCGGGCTCTTATCGCGCGAGTACCCATTTTTTCTGATCCTCCATACAACACTAAGTATTGGGGTGTATGTAGTGTCGTGATTTCTCTCGACTCACTCTTTTCTGAGGCGGGTATCGCTTCATTTGAGCATCGCTATAACCTTGCTATTCGTGGCACAGACAGCTCCGGGGCAGATGGCGAGATATTTTATGGTTACCAAACCACTTTTGATCAGGCTTTTGCATCTGAATCCGTTCACTTTCCTTATGGAAGCTGGCAAATAGCGGCATCTACCAAAAATGACTTATTGGATAGTGGTAAGTGGTACCGTGTTCACGCTGTGAGATTGCTTGGTTATCCGATGATCATCATGTTGGTACTGGCATTTATCGCTACTTATCGACTTTACACTGCCGCGAATGATCGAGCCTTACATGATGAACTGACTCGCTTACCGAATCGTCGTTACTTTATGTACACCTTTGGTGAACACTTTAATGCCGTGAAAAAGAGTGCAAGTAGTGACTCATTTGCCATTCTCAATATCGATCTGGATAAGTTTAAGGCAATTAACGATACCTACGGACACGCTGCGGGCGATAAGGTCCTGATTGCAACCGCAGAGCGTTTGAAGAGCGTTCTTAGAGCTTCTGATGTCGTTGCTCGGATGGGGGGAGATGAGTTCCTAATCTTGCTTCCGAGAATTGAAAGTAGCGACGATATTGATGTGATTAATATCGAACTACAAAAAGCAGTTTGTCATACGCCAGTTATTTACGACCAACACCTTATCAATCTTCGGGTTAGTGTGGGATACGCTATTTATGATCCGGCTTTCGAAGATATAGAAGAGATGTTCAAGCTTGCTGATAGCAGAATGTACGAAGAAAAACGTCGTCAGAGCTAAAGAGTTCTCACAAAAAGAGATTTTACCGCTGCAATGCTGGTAAACCCATGCTATAGAAATAGTAAAGGAGTTTATTAGGTATACGAGTATGAAGGATCTTGCTCAGTGGTTAAGTGAGTATGGTGAGAGTCATCAGAACCCCATTAACCAAAAAATTCATAAGGTTGCCGTTCCTGGCATCTTTCTATCAGTGGTGGGATTGATTTGGTCAATTCCACCTATTCATCTGTTTGGTTTGACCCTTAACTGGGTTTGGCTTGCTGCGCTACCAGTGATGGTATTCTATTTCAGGTTATCGCTGAGTGTATTTTTAATGATGCTGGGATTTACCCTTGCATGTATTTCGCTTATTTGGTCGCTGGAAATACTGCAGTTGTCCGTGTTGCTGGTATCGCTGGTGTTGTTTGCGGTGCTGTGGTTGTTCCAGTTTATCGGTCATAAAATTGAGGGCAAGAAGCCTTCTTTCTTTGAAGATCTTCAGTTTTTACTTATCGGCCCAGTGTGGGTATTCCGCAAGCACTAATTTTTCCTACCTCTTATTAGTTATTCACTTGCCCACCTTGATGTGGGCAAGTTCACATTTATTTTGTTCATTATTAAATTCTCATTATCACAATTAACAATTGTGATACTCGTCATGGTAAACGGTTGCTTGTTACCGGTAACATCTCGTTAAAGTTACCGGTAACATAAGAATTACATCCGGTAGTCAACCAAAAGTCATTTAGGCTTAATTGGACAACTGAAACAAATAAAGGATACCCCTCATTATGAAAGCGATGACTAAAACTCTGCTTGCAACCACCATCACCGGTCTATTCTCTGTGTCTGCACTTGCAGCAGATTTTAACCTTAAGATTCAGTCGTCGGATCCATCTGGAGACTTAAACTACAAGGTTCAGCAGAACTGGGCTGAGCGCGTGGAAAAAATGTCTGACGGTCGTATCGAAATTGACCTGTTACCTGTAGGTTCAGTGGTTAAACACACAGAGACATTGGGCGCTATCAAAATGGGTATCCTTGACGGTCAGGTAACCGCAACGGGCTATTTCTCAGGTAAAGATCCAGCATTCGGCCTGATTGGTAACATGGTGGGTGCATGGTCTGATACTACTCAGCTTCTGCAATACATGAACTACGGCGGTGGTAATGAGTTAATGACTGAGCTTTACGCTCCTTACGGCGTGAAGTTTGTTGGCGCATCTACGACGGGTGTTGAATCATTTATCTCTAAGAAGCCAATCGATGGTGTCGATGATCTGAAAGGTCTTAAGCTTCGTGCTCCTGAAGGTCTGGTACAACAGGTATTTGCTGCTGCGGGCGCGACACCAGTTAACCTACCGGGTTCTGAAGTATTCACAGGTCTGAGCAAAGGTGTAATCGACGCAGCTGACTACACGGTATTTTCAACTAACCAAAAAGCGGGCATGAATGATATCGCTACCCACCCGGTTCAGCCTGGATTCCATTCCCTGCCACTGATCGACATTTCAATTTCGCAGAAGAAGTGGGACAAGATGCCAGAGGATCTACAAACAATCCTGCAAACATCAGTACGTGACTTCTCATACGATATGACGACACAGCTGAAGATGGCGGATCAGGCTGCGGTGAAAGAGGCGCAGGCTAACCCAAATATCACCATTCACAACTGGTCTGACGAAGAGCGTAAGAAATTCCGCGAAATCGCTAAGACTCAATGGAAAGTATTTGCTGAACGTTCGCCAAATGCACAAAAGGTATACGACTCTGTGACGACGTTCCTTGAGTCTAATGGCCTGCTTTAACCGATAGTTTAACAGCGAGTATTTCTGCTTTGCTTCTCTATGGAGGGCTCGTGCCCTCCAATTTTTTGGACATCTTGTTATGACTGATAAAATGCCGCATACCCCACCAGAACCGGAAGAGCAGCCACGTAACATTCTTGATCGTGCGATCATCAAAATCAGCAATCTGCTCAGCTGGCTATTTATCGTGACGGTTCTGATCTCCTTTTACGAAGTGGTGATGCGCTATGCGTTCGATGCCCCGACGACCTGGGTGCATGAAACGGCTTCCTTTATTGGGGGCTCTCTGTTCATCGTTGGCGGTATCTATGCTTTTGCGGCCAATAAGCACGTTCGAGTGGTACTTATTTACGATGCAGTGTCATCACGTACCCGAAAATACCTCAATTTAGTCCATCACATTGTCGGGCTGGCTTTTGCGGGCATGCTCGCTTATGCGGCCTATTCATTAGCGAATGAAGCATGGTTTACGCCATGGGGTGAACTACGTTTAGAAACGTCGGGATCAGTGCTTAACGCACCTTATCCCGCGCTACTGAAAGGCATCATCTTTGTTGCCTTGTGTATTCTTGTTGTCCAGTTTGTATTGCACCTGATTCAGGAAATCATGGGGCTAAGGAACAATGATAATGTTTGATTTATCCTCGATAGGTATTGCCTGGGGCAGTGTACTAATGCTGGTCATGATGATCGGCCTGCTGTTAACTGGTATGCAACTCGCTTTTGTCACGGGCTTTGTTGCAATCTTCTTTACCTTATTCTGGTTTGGCCCTGATGCCTTACCACTGATTGCTAGTCGCACTTACAGCTTTGCTTCTGGCTATGTCTTCCTCGCTGTGCCGATGTTCGTATTGATGGCGGCTTTGCTGGACCGCTCGGGTATTGCCAAAGACTTGTTTGATGCGATGAAATCGGTAGGGCGCAAAGTACGCGGTGGTGTTGCCGTTCAGACTCTTATGGTTGCAGTTCTTCTGGCATCCATGTCAGGGGTGATTGGCGGTGAAACCGTACTGCTCGGCATTCTGGCTTTGCCACAAATGCTACGTCTTGGTTATGACCGTAAGTTAGCGATCGGTACCACTTGTGCTGGTGGTGCTCTGGGCACCATGTTACCGCCAAGTATTGTCCTTATTATTTATGGTATGACCGCGAGCGTATCGATTGGTGACCTGTTTAAAGCCTCTTTCCTGCCTGCATTTATTCTTGCTGGCTGTTACATCGCCTATGTACTGATTCGCTGTAAGCTAAACCCAGCGTTAGCGCCAATTCCTGGTGACAGTGAAGACGATGACGACCCACAAGTTAGCTACTTCAAAGCATTATTCTTCCCGTTGCTTTCGGTAGCGGTTGTATTAGGCAGCATATACACCGGCGTTGCTTCGGTCACTGAAGCGTCTGCATTGGGCGTAGTTGGAATCATGATATCAGCCGTTATCCGAGGCGAAATGAACTTCACCATGCTGAAAGAGAGTGCCATCGCGACGATGAGAACGTGCGGCATGATCATGTGGATTGGTATCGGTGCTAGCGCATTAGTGGGAATCTACAACCTGATGGGCGGTATCGACTTTGTTGAAGAAGTGATTCTTAGCCTGAGTGGTGGTAGTGCCATCGGTACGCTACTTATCATGATGGTCATTCTACTGGTTCTGGGGATGTTCCTTGACTGGGTAGGCGTCGCGCTACTTACCATGCCGATTTTCGTACCAATTATTACTGGCTTAGGTTTTGACCCTGTCTGGTTTGGTGTGGTGTTCTGTCTCAATATGCAGGTCTCATTCTTGTCACCACCGTTTGGTCCGGCTGCTTTTTACCTGAAATCTGTCGCTCCTAAAGATATCAGCCTTGGCGAAATCTTTAGTTCACTGCTGCCATTTATCGCGCTGCAAGTGTTTGTATTAGGCCTAGTTATTGTATTCCCAGAATTAGCAATGTGGTGGAAGTAATCCACTGAACTGTATAGCAAATTTGAAATTCACAGCCTTCAGTATCTGTTGAAGGCTAAGGATTGTATTGTCCGATGAAAGCGAAAAAAATCTTAGTAATGGGCGTGTCGGGTTGCGGCAAAAGCCTGATAGGTAGTGAACTGGCAAAGTCACTGAAGTTACCCTTTTACGATGGCGATGATTTCCATCCGCAAGCGAATGTCGAAAAGATGCGTCAGGGTATTCCTCTTGATGATGCTGACCGCAGCGGTTGGCTGGACACACTTAACAAGCTCTATGTCGACAACGAGTGTGCGGTGATTGCTTGCTCAGCATTAAAGCCTGAGTATCGCGATATTCTACGCTGCAATAATGAGTCACTGGTGATTGTTTATCTTAAGGGGGACTTCGATACCATATGGGCTCGTCATAAGAACCGCGCTAACCACTATTTTAATGGTGAAGCGATGTTAAGAAGCCAGTTTGACACTCTTGTTGAACCAGGTATTGAAGAAGCACTGCATATCGACATCGCGCAATCTGTTGAACAAGTGCTGCAACAAGCATTAACCGCAATTGAGGCCAGATCATTATGAGTCAGGCAAACATCGCCATGATTGGCTTGGGAGTGATGGGTAAAAGCCTGGCTTTAAATCTTATCGATCATGGCTTTATCGTCACAGGATTCGATATCGATCCAACTCATCGAGCCAGAGCGAAATCAGAGGCAGAGCCACTGTCGCAACAACAAGGTAAGGGCCGGTTTCTATGTGCCGAAAGTCTGGCTGAGGTATTAGCCAAGCTTGAATCTCCAAGGGTTATTGCTCTTTCTGTTCCAGCGGGCGCAATTGTAGATTCGCTGATCAAAGACCTGATTAATGCTGGGTTAAGCCGCGATGATATCGTCATTGATACCGGTAATAGCCTTTGGACGGATAGTGAGCGACGCGAGGATGAATATCAGGGTAAGCTGCGCTTTTTCAGTACCGCCGTTTCTGGCGGTGAAGTTGGGGCGAGGTTCGGCCCTTCACTGATGGCGAGTGGAGACAAGCAGGCGTGGGATGCCATTCAACCCATGTGGCAGGCGATCGCTGCCAAGGTTAATAAAGAGGGTTTGCCTGTCGGACAGTTTGAGTCTGGCGAAGCTTGCGCTGCTTACTTAGGCCCTGCAGGCGCTGGGCACTATGTGAAGATGGTACATAACGGCATTGAGTACGCCGATATGCAGCTTATTTGTGAAGCGTACCATTTTATGTCGACCGTGTTAGCCATGTCTGCTGAGCAGATTGGCCGAGTATTCGAACAATGGAATCAAGGTGTTCTCAACAGTTATCTGATGGAAATCAGCGCTGATATTCTGCAAACCCTCGATCCGCAAACGGGTAAACCTTTTGTTGAAATTGTACTGGATAAAGCAGGCCAAAAGGGAACCGGTTTATGGACAGCGGTTAACTCTCTTCAGCAGGGAGCGCCGGCACCGACGATTGCTCAGTCTGTGTTTGCACGAGCTCAGAGCAGCCAGAAAACTATGCGTGTTAATGCTGCCAAGCGCTTACGTACTCAAACCGACTCATTGGCAGACATCGATCAGCAACAGGCAGTTGATCAACTTCGCGACGCGCTTTACTGTGCCAAGCTGACGGTTTATGCCCAAGGTTTTGACTTATTAAAAGTGACTTCGGATAAAGAAGGCTGGCAGCTCGACTTTGCCAATATCGCGAAGATATGGCGCTCTGGCTGTATTATCCGCGCGATCTTCTTGCAAGAAATTACTCATGCGTATTGTCGTGATCCTCAGTTGGAGAACCTGCTGTTTGCCGACCATTTTGCTGATGAACTTAATTCCCGTTGTTGTGGCTGGCGATCAAGTGTGGCGAATGCGGCATTGTCAGGAGTACCAATGCCAGGGGTCAGCTCGGCCCTGAACTATTTTGATTCTCTTCGTTGCGAGACTCTCCCGGCTAACTTACTGCAGGCACAACGGGACTATTTTGGCGCTCATAGCTACTCGCGGGTGGATGACGATGAAGCCAATAAGTACCATTTAAACTGGAGCTTAGAGCCAAGAAAGCAAATCCGTGTATGAAAACAGAGCGTTCACATAACTGTGAACGCTTTTTTGTTATCTTCAACAACAAAAAAATATCCTTACAAAGGTACTATGTTACCAGTAACACAAAATGGAAGATGTATAGAAACTCAGTCATGGCTAATAAGAAAAAAAGACCGACCTTACAAGATATCGCTGACCGGGTGGGCGTAACTAAGATGACGGTGAGTCGCTGTTTACGTGACCCGTCGCAAGTGTCCAAGACTCTTAAAGACAAGATTAATCAAGCCGTTGAAGAGCTGGGTTACATTCCCAACCGAGCACCGGACATACTTTCCAACGCTAAATCGAATGCAATAGGTGTACTTGTGCCGTCATTGACGAACCAAGTATTCGCGGAAGTGATTCGTGGTATTGAGTCTGTAACCACTCCTGCTGGTTATCAAACCATGATTGCTCACTATGGTTATAGCGCAGAACTGGAAGAACGCAGCATCGCCTCCCTGCTATCGTATAACGTTGATGCGATCATCCTGTCGGAAAACATTCACACCGAGAAAGCGCGCAAAATGCTCCAGACTGCCTCGATTCCCATTATCGAAATCATGGACAGTTATTCACCCCGAATCGAGCAGGCTGTCGGTTTCGACAACGCTAAAGCATCAAAGTCGATGACCGAGGCAATATTGGCTAAAGGGCGTAACAACATAGCCTATTTTGCGGCGCGTATGGATGAGCGTACTCGTCTAAAGATGGCTGGATATCAACAGGCCATGTCAGAAGCGGGGCTAGAGACTGTAAGCTTGCAGACTGAAGATGCCTCGTCGTTTACATTAGGTGCGAAATTGTTAGGTCAGCTCGTCGAACAGCACCCGGATGTCAACGGCATCGTGTGTACCAATGATGACCTTGCTATTGGTGCGCTGTATGAATGCCAGAGAAGAGGAATTCGCGTCCCGGAACAAATGGCGATTGCCGGGTTTCACGGACATGACATTAGTCAGGCGATGATTCCAAAACTTGCAACAGTAATGACACCACGTGAACAGATTGGTCATGTGGCCGCGACACAGTTAATCGAACGATTAAAAGGAGCGACAGACTGGCAGCCAAGTATCGATCTTGGTTATCGGATTGAGCTTGGTGAGAGTATTTAAGTTGCAAAATGCAATTTCATACATTCGCATTATGTTGCGATTTGCAAAATGAAAATCCATTATGCGCTTAGTTTTTATGAATTAGGTTATGAAATAAGCAAAAACAAAGATTTTTAGTACTTTTAAAAGTTGGCACGCATTCTGCTTTATAGGTAATGACCCTTCTTAAGCCGAGGGTCACCTAGCCAACTGACGTTGTTAGTGAACCTTATTATTGTTCACACATATATATAGCCAATCACCCTTATTGTGATTGGCTTTTTTTCTTTCTATAGCTAGGAAATCGTGCAATTGCAGGACGAGAGTTTAGCCAGCGTCCTGACAACCATTATAGCAACTTGGTTTACGCGGACACACTGCACCACGAGAACAAATCACTCGCGCATCTGACTCAATACCACGCTCGATCCAGTTGATATTAAGAATCTTAGCAATTGTAGTGAACTCTTTTTGCATGTAGCGAGGAATTGCAGCACTTCCTCCATTGCTGACACACAATGATTTAAGCTCCTCAGCAATTTCTAGCGAATTTCCGCCCTGTGCATCAATGGCTGGATTCAAATCAATCCCAGCACATAGTACCCGGTTGTTACCCGCGGGGTCTGTCATATTGACCGACTCACAACAGTAGATTCGAGGCTCATCACCGACATTGAGTATTGAAATTTGAGCTGAGCTCCCTTGCTGTGGCTCAGAAAGCTTACGGAATACCGCCCAGTGCTGACAAGGGTCATTAACTTTACGCATATTACCCCAAGGCAGAGGGATACCATTACCACGGTAAACCGCTTTGAGTTTGTTTTGACCATAAGCATCAAAGTAATGCCAGTGTGGGTAAGGGGATACGACCGTCATTCGACGCATAGCCACAGATGGAGATACGCCCGCTTTCAAGTGCACATCAATTTCATATCCACTACGGTCGAGTAACTGTCTGAATGGGACTTTAGGGCAGAGTAGCGCTCCGGCAAAGAAGCTCGACTCGAAGTCTCGCCATGCCTGAAGAATATCTTGTGAGTTAAGCTCTGAAGTTGGCGTAGACAGGCTGTTTTCTTCCCAACTGTTGGCATGACCAACAGAGAGCACACTTTTTAGTCCTTCTTTACTGTGCAGAACACAATGACCGATGTAGACAGCCAAATCGTATTTAAGGCGAGTTGGGTAGTGTTTAAGGATCTCATTAAGAAAAATGGTACCCGGCGGTTCAAAAAACGATGTCACTACCTGTTTTGCACTCACACCCAGCTCATCGACAACATCTTTTGGTGGCCTTGAGATCCAGCGAATGGTTAAGCCAAGGCTACGAGCAATATCCATCAAATCTTCAGCAGAGAGGTTAAGTCGCTTTAAGCCAACTTCTTCAGCTGCACGTTCCAAATCAGGGAAGTGGTTTTGATTGCTTTCCTGATGTGCACGAATAAGTAGATGGGCGAACTGGCGGCCAGTAATACCAGTTTGAGAAAGCATCTCGGGAATCGCGATCTGTAAAATATCATTCGAGAACAAAAAGCTCGGTTCCAGTGCCATTCCACTGATCCCGCCGCGATTGCCTTTATCCGGTGTGATGTCTGCCTGTTCAGGTTCATCGTCAAGAAACCAGGCGGGATCTTTTTGAAAAACTTCAGCGATCACTTCCAACATATCGATGCTAGGAACCCGTTTTCCGCGCTCAATCATCGATAAGTAAGAAACCGAAGGTGCGTACTCAGGGTTGACTCTTATACAACGCGCAGAGAGATCTTCCATCGTTAAGTGGTTGCGTTTCCTAAGATTTCTTATCTTAGTACCTAAAAAATGAGACTGACGAATTAAGCTTTTTGACACTGGCATTTTGTAAAATTCACACTGTAAAATTTTTGTTGTGAAATTGTAGTCAAAAAATCACTAGTATAGAAAGTAAGCAAAGTCACAAATTCACACAGCAACGGAATGGGAATTTGAAATATTTGCTCAAGGACAAATAAGTTGTGAAATATCCGCGAGGGAAACACTATGAACATGCTGACAATCGATAAGACTGAAATCCAAGATCAAAACATGCCATTTATCGCTGAAGCTGTCTTCGCGGTAGAGACGATAAACGCTAATCAAGCGATGGAAAAACAACAGAACGCTAAGCAACTGCTAGACCGTCTGTTCCCACTAGAGAATGGTTCACATAAAGAAGTAACAGCTTACGTAATTGATTACCGTCACGTTATGGCTTACTTCAAAGATGGTAGCCACAGTGGTCTGAAGCATTCAAAACACTTTGTTGCTTACACGGGTGAAAAGGAAGACCCAGCGTCAATTCTGTTCCGTGACGGTACAGGTAGCCACGTAGAGGTAACATTCGGCAACCATAAAGGTACTGGCTGCGTTGAGCTAATCGATATTGAAGATATCCAGCTTGAAACATGCACTATGTTCCCAACTGAAATGACAGAAATCGCGGCGATGCGTCACTGGATCAGCCTGGTTAAAGGTGATGAAAAAGGCAAGCCAAGAGCGTGTACGGAAGAGAAAGAGTACACAGCGAAAAATGGTGACGATTACCAACTAGAACGCTGCTACACAATGAGCAAATAGTCGCTAACGAGCACAACTAAAAAAGGATACCTCGCGGTATCCTTTTTTGTATAAGCTGAAACTTTGCTTAGAAGTGAAGTTGAATTACTGATGTAACAACAGCACCCGGGCGGCGTACACCTTCAATTTCTACCTTGATTTCACGCTCAATTTCTAACCCTTTGCGGATTGGCGTGACTTTCGAAAGAGTACTTACCGCACGCACGCGATTGTCTGATTTCACAGGGTAAGGGAAACGAACCTGATTAAGACCAATGTTGACAACCATCTTAGCTGTCGGAAACAAGTTGTTGTCTGGGTCAACACTGTCAGTCAGTTTTGGCAGCAGTGCCAAAGTAAGGAAACCGTGTGCAATCGTTGTTTTAAATGGTGATTCAGTCGCCGCGCGCTCTGGATCTGTATGGATCCACTGCATATCTTCAGTCACCTGACCAAACTGGTTGATGCGTTCTTGCGAGATATCTAGCCAATCACCAGTATGAATGACTTCACCAATCTTAGACTGCAACTCAACAAACACTTTTTGTGCCTCTGGTTTCATCTCGATAGGTTGCGGCTGCTGAGGCTTTGGCGTCTCAATCGGAGTCTGTAACTCGTCATTCACTGCAGGGATATGAAAATCACGCAGACGTGTAAACAGGTGGCGGTTATGAGCCTTGTTAACAATTTCACCCCAGTATTCGCGCACAGTTGGAGCCATCCACTGCATAAACTCAGAATGCTGTTTAGAATTTGATTCACCACGATGTTTAAATAAGTCAGCGACTTTCATGAAAACCTCAGAAATAGATCACGTTACTCGGTTAATTCCGTAATTTTGAAACAGTTCACACTATTGTGCAATTACTTTCGGGCGTACACTTGTTGTCTAGAAAGTGTCTTTTTTACTTTTAAAACAGGTGTTTATAAATAAAACACTATTTTATTGTAATGTCTGTAATAGAGTATTTACACCAAGGGTTTTGACTTCTAGAGCTATAAAACGCGCCCTAGTGGCGTGAAAACTGTTTAGTTTCTCAGCACTTAAAACATAGAAGGCGAATTAGTGCTTTACAAGTGGCAGGGCAATACCTAATATACGCCACGCAACGGAGAGATGGCTGAGTGGTTGAAAGCACCGGTCTTGAAAACCGGCATACGTTAATAGCGTATCTAGGGTTCAAATCCCTATCTCTCCGCCACATTTAGAAAGCCCGCTGAGAAATCAGCGGGCTTTCGTCGTTCTGAATGCTCGCAACTACATCGTGCGCCTCTTTTTTAAGGCGTATGTCCTCTCATTCTTAGAATGTGTGTCCTGCCATCTTCTTTTAAAAGTTTTAAAAGGACAGTCGCAATAATACATACCGTTGACAAGGGAAGTTGAGCTCACAGTAGCTCTATTAATCTCATTTAGTGATTGATTCAGTTTTTCTGAGCAGTGTTTGTAGGGTTTATGGTCTTGGATATGAAAGCCAAAGAATAGATGTAACCAAGCGAATGCTCGGTCTAGTGAGAATGTATTCGAACCTGGTTGATTTGTGTTTGTGGATTAGCTATCTAATCGGAATAGATTGATTCGCCTCCGGTTCAATGCGAATTTGGCATGTATGGCACTTGCAGAACAACCAACAGCTGTGCTGCGTTTACGTTCTAACGTTGTACATACCTCAAGCCATTTCAATTGATTTATCTTTAGTCTTTGTAATATTGGCGGCACATTTACACTCAAGTTGGCTTTGTTTTCTCGGTATTGGCGAGCACTCCAGTCGACAAGTTCGATGTAATCCATCAGTCGGAAAGGAATACCATCAAGATATTTGTTGGTAGCGGTACCTATAAACGGATGAAGGCAAGGAGCAGTTTCTTGGTGTTTATCTAAAGCATCCAGCCTTGCTTGGATAGAGGTATAATCTGAAGCTTCCGGAGTTTTTGCTATGCCTGCCCTTAAGGGGTTTAAGTCAACATACGCCATGGCGGCAATAAGTGCTTGTTCATCAAGCAGTGCCTGACTTTTATAGCGACTCTCCCAAAAGTGCCCTTTGCATTCGTCTTCTTTGTTAGCCTGGCATGCAATGTCAAAATTGAGCTCTTTCATAAACCAGCTCAGGCTCCACAGTCTTTCTCGCCACGACTCTACGATTGCCATGCATGCTTCAATTTCTGGATTAGAGGTGAGTTGTCCGTCTAACCATCGAGTCACGAGATTCGGAAGTTTGTGCGCTAGCTGCCAGCGCTCAATAACCTCTCTGGCAGATAACTTTTGCGCTTTGTCTCGATTGATATGCAGAACTAGATGATAATGGTTATTCATAATGGCGTAGGCGCAGATGTCGATGCAATACACATGTGTTAGTGCCAGCATTTTGCGTTTGATCCAGACTCGACGATGCTCATAGCTTTTTTGTGTCAGGGGATCTACGCCACATAAGAGACTGCGTCTAACACAGCGGGACACGCAGTGGTAATAAGGAGTGGCGTCGACACATATTTGGTGCCTTCTTGCGGTTGTCATTTTTTGTCTCTGGTAGTCAACAATCTCTTGAGCGTAAGAAAGTCACCAATCGGCAGCAAGCCTTTATAATCGAACCTCTGGCATAGGCATCAACAACTCATCCTATTTTCACTCTTTATGGTGTATGTCCTCTTAACTAATGGTGTGTGTCCCCTTAACTAAAGGCGTGTGTCCCTACTAAAAGCGTGTGTCCCAATAAAGAAAGCCCGCTAAGAATGAGGCGGGCTTGGTTCGGCTTGCAGCTAAGTTATGTGAGTTAAAGCGATAGTTTTCAGCCTTAACCGTCATTCATGTTGGTGGGCTCTACTTTTAGGCTAGAGCTCCACAGATATTGCTCCGTGTCGTTGGCATCACGGTCGTAGATTTTAACTGCCCAGTATTGTCCTGCTTCTGCCAATAGTGCCCAGGTTACGGTCCAACCGTCTTGATCGAACATGATAGAGAGATACCCATCTTGAGTTAGACTCCAGGAAATAGCTTCATTGCCCTTACTACCGACGAACATTCCGCTACCATCTGGATTAAAGGTATAGACCCGTGTTTTGCCTTTTTTGTTGGTACGGGTAACTGTCATGCCTTCAACCATGTCTTCGGTGAAAATCTCAAATCCACCACAGTCCATAATTGACTGTTTGTAAGCGTCCCAGCTACTTGATTTATCATCTGCGTCGTCGCCGGCTCTACAAACGTTTTTCACCAGAGCTGACTCTTCTGAAGTCATTGAGGTAGACTGACATCCAGCAAGCGCTAGTGCCCCAACTAACGTTAATCCAATATAATGTTTCATAGTTTTCCTTATCACGTTTGTTCATAATTGAAACTAGCACTGATATCAGAATGTGCAAATATGATTGGATTTCATATTATTCACGGGGCTTATTTTTGATATTTCTCGACATCGGCGACAAGGGAATGTGATGAAAGTATTAGTTACAGGTTCAGCAGGCAGAGTGGGCCGTGCGATTTACGTGAAATTAATGAGAACTCACGATGTTGTGGGGATCGACAAAATCCCTTGCTCTACCGCTGATTATATTGGTGACATTCGCGACAGTGAAATGGTTAAGCAAGCTCTAGCGGGAGTCGATGTTATTGTTCATACCGCCGCTTTACATGCGCCGCATGTTGGCTTGTTGACAGACGATGAGTTTCAGTCGATTAATGTTGATGCCACAGAGCAACTCGCTCTAGAAGGCATCAAAGCCGGAGTCGAGCAGTTCGTTTTCACCAGTACCACGGCTTTGTATGGTCATGCATCTACGCCAGATGGAATTGCGGGTTGGATAGATGAACGAGTCGCACCTTTGCCTAAGTCGGTTTACCACCGAAGCAAGATCGCCGCTGAGGCGAAACTAAAAGAGATTTCACATCTGTTCGGCCTTCCGGTGACCGTGTTGCAAATGTCGCGCTGTTTTCCTGAATCGGCAGACTTAATGGCGCTTTATCGTCTGACAAGAGGTATCGATGCGCGAGATGTAGCGACGGCCCATTTGCAAGCAATAGAAAAGCGTTTAACCGGTTTCAATCGTTTTATTGTTTCCGGGGCCACGCCGTTTAGTCGTAGTGATTGTGAACTTCTCTATAGCGATGCCAGCAGTGTCATTAGACAAGTTTGTCCCGAGGTTGCAGAAGTATTTGAACGGTGTGGTTGGGTGTTGCCGTCCAGGCTTGATAGGATATATGACTCATCGGCTGCTCAGAAGCTGTTGGATTGGGCTCCTGCCTATGGCTTTCAGGCAGTGTTAGAAATGCTGGATAATGAAACAGCGGAAGTCCTTCCTGTCTTGAAGCGCGGTTAAGTTGCTAATGGCGCCAGCACAGCGCCATGATAGATTAACGTTACATTTCTACCCTGTGAGCAGCATCTAGATAGCTGCGCATTTCTTGGTCTGGAACCATTCCTCCGCCTGTGGCCCAAACCAGATGAGTCGCATTATTCATTACTTTGTCGTCGAACTGCATTCGTTGGCGATATTCATGGTTGTTGGTCACTACCACTGGCCCCAGCATTCCAGCTAAAGCAGAAGGTTCCAGTTGAATATCTTCCAACTCGCTTAATTGGCCGAGTAACTGATACATACGTTGATCAGAGACGGTAAAGTAGCCGTCTAATAGCCGTTCCATTGCTCGCCCGACAAAACCCGATGCCCGACCAACCGCAAGGCCATCCGCGGCGGTAATATTGTCAATACCGATATCCTGAACACAGATTTCATCGTGCAGACCAGTATGAACACCAAGCAGCATGCAAGGGGAGTGGGTGGGCTCGGCGAACAGGCAGTGGACATGATCACCAAAGGCCATTTTCAGGCCGAAGGCAACACCACCAGGGCCACCACCGACACCACATGGTAAGTAGACAAACAGCGGGTGCTCTGCATCGACTAGGATACCTTGTTGTGTGAATTGTTGTTTCAAGCGTTCCCCGGCAACCGAGTAGCCTAAGAACAGGGTTTGAGAGTTTTCATCATCGATGAAGAAACAGTTAGGATCGTTTTCTGCCTCTTTTCGCCCCTGAGCGACCGCCGCACCATAGTCCTGTTCATACTCGACGACAGTTACACCATGAGAGCGAAGCTTGGCTTTCTTCCATTCTCTCGCATCAGCCGACATATGAACTGATACCGAGAAACCCAACTTGGCGCTAATGATGCCAATAGACATCCCCAGATTACCTGTTGAACCAACCGCAATACTGTATTGTTGAAAGAAATGGCGAAACTTTTCGCTAAACAACTGACTGTAATCGTCAGATTCGCTTAGCAGTCCAGCCTCAATCGCTAGCTTCTCTGCATGTGTCAGTACTTCATAAATACCACCCCGAGCTTTAATTGAACCAGAGATCGGTAAGTGACTGTCCTTTTTAATAAGAAGGCGTCCTGCTATTTGAGTATGGTACTGGCGCTCAAGTTGAGTCTGCATGTTGGCGATGGTGACTACGTCAGATTCAATGATTCCTCCTGTTGGCGCAGTTTCTGGAAACGCTTTAGCAAGATAAGGAGCGAACCGAGTGAGCCTGTCACTGGCGTCTTGAATATTAGCGGCAGCGAGTCCAACGTAAGGCAAGCCTTGCTCAAGAGTTGTGATAGCAGGGTTAAACCAAGCTACCTCTTTAAGTTCGATAAGCTCTTTGACTAAAGGATATTGCTCAATAAGCAGTTCAGTGTGAGTTGTCATCATAAGCCCTTGTTGTAATTGTGTCGGACAGCGGTGTTATCAATGAGTACATTACACAGAACTGCTGCACATCTGACAAACGATCAATATTCATCTTTACATGAACCAGATTAAAACAAAGGTGTGATGTGATGGCGGTTTAATAGATTTTTCTTATCATGTTGTTATTTGTTTCATGTGAATGAATTAAAATAGTGCATCAAGGCAGATGTTTTAGATCAACAAGAGTTTCGATATGTATACGAAAGAGAATTTATTCAGTCAGCAGAGCCGAATAAATAGTTTTCAGCTTGCCAAGCTCCATACCTTTGAAGTGGTGGCGAGACACTGTTCTTTCTCTTTAGCGGCTGAAGAACTTTCTCTCACACCCAGTGCTATATCCCATCGCATCAATAAGCTTGAACATGAGATTGGTGTCCGACTGTTTACCCGAACTCACCGTAAGATAACCCTGACCGAGCAGGGGGAGCGTATCTATCAATCCCTGCAAAGAACGCTCAACGATCTCAATCAGGAAATTCATGATGTGAAAAGCGGCGATATCTCTGGGCCGTTGACTGTCTATACCCGACCTTCTTTTGCTCAGTGTTGGCTGGTACCACGTATTCATTTATTTAAAGAGCATTACCCATCCATCGACCTTAAACTCCTGACAGGTAATGAAAAGATAAACTTTCAGGGATACGGTATTGATGTCGCAATCTATTTCGATGACCACATGCCGGAAAAGCTGTTCTGCAAAGAGATACTGTCGGAAACCATTATCCCGGTTTGTACCCGAGAGTATGCTGACAAACATCAGCTCAATGCGGCAAAGGAAAACCTGCGCCATGTCACCTTACTTCACGACAATCAGGCCTGGGGGTATGACTCCAATCAAGATGAGTGGAACAGTTGGGCACAGGCGAACCATATTGCCGACGTTTCAGGGATTTCAAGTATCGGCTTTGATCGTTCTGACCTCGCGTTGGTCGCAGCACTTAATAATGCTGGAGTTGCAATGGGGCGCTACAGTCAGATAAAGGACAGACTCTCTTCAGGAGAGTTAGTGACTCCATTTCCTGACACGCAAGTGCTATGCAAGCAGAAGTATTATGTTGCGACCTCTGCCGATAATCATTCGCCGAAGGTAAAGCTATTTATTGAATGGCTTGAGGCTCAAGCCAAGAGAACGGTTAGCCCCTAGTTAACAGCCGTTGTTACAGGGGCTAAAGAAAAACTACTTAGTATGGAAAATCTGTTCTGTTTCCAGTGAGGTCATAGCGCGGATTTGACGCCAAACGTAGTAAAAAATACCGAACATCATCAACATGCTTGGAATAGCAATAATCGGGTAGCTGTATAGCGTGAGTTTACCTAGCTCTTCGTTGAACTCAGGTGTTCCTGCCGGACTAGTAACAATCCAGGTCGCAAGGAAATAGTTCATTGCTGAAGAGAATGCGAAGGTACTGGCGAATAAATAGTTCGATGACATTAGACAACGCTCGAAAGCTTGCGATTTACCATTCTCTTTTAAGCGCTCAGTGATTAAGGCTAGGTTTAGTACGCTGTCGTTAAGTACCATCTTTTGCATGAATGGGTAACGCGTAAAGGTTGAAACCAGTACAGCCAAACCAATAAGACCTGGGATCAATGCTTCTTTAAGGGCTAGCCAACGCGTATCTAGCTCCAATAGACCAATCCCGCCAGTTAATAATACGCTGACAAAGCCCAAGGCTGCGATAAAATTGAATTTCTTGTTGCGGACAAGATCCATGCCGCCGTAAGCAATCGGAAATGCCAGAGCAACAACCAGTGCCATCGCGGTTCCCAGATGTTCATCACCACTGAACTTCATCAGAATGAATGAAGGGATGACAACGTTAAATAAGATCTCGAATAGAGGATTCGACTTTTTTTGGCTGGTGCTGTTCATAATTTCCTACTGACTCTACAAGGTCGGCTTGCGTATAAATTTCGAGAGGAAGTGTTCATCGTATAGCGTCAGATGTAAAGCACTAAAGTACCAGTTATGTAACTACATATGAAATAAATCGGATCGGCGCATGACTCCAACCCCTCATTTACAATTATAGCTTTAAACCAATCAACCTAACGTTTGCCTGAGTGGGCTCCGGCACCAGATTAACTATTATTGGTACTGTTGCCACAACTTACCCGAACGCTCAGGTGGGACAGGTTGATAGCTAAGTGATGTATAAATGGCTAGAACCGGCTAAATTTAGTGGGAATTTAAGCTAATTTCACATTAACACTCCCATCTCGGGATTATTGCTCTATAATCAGCGACCGTAATTTTGGTTACGCTTAATATTTGTCGTTAGCTTTAGGAACAAGATATGTCATTTGCATCACAAAACTTTTCTCCAGAAATCGTGAAAGCTCTTACTGAATGCGGGTATGAAAAACTCACTCCAGTACAGCAAAAAGCGATTCCTTTAGCTCGCCGTGGACATGACATTCTAGCTAACGCTCAAACAGGTACTGGTAAAACCGCTGCTTTTGCATTGCCGATCGTTCAGAACATTCTTGATAGCGATAAGTCGGCTAACCGACACCAGACGCGTGCGGTTATCTTGACTCCAACACGTGAGCTGGCAGAGCAGGTAGCGTCGAATATCCAAGATTACACTAAATACACTGATATCAAGACAGTCGCGATTTTTGGCGGTAAGAAAATGGCGACCCAGCAAAAAGCGCTGGAAGCTGGTGTTGACGTGTTGGTTGCCACTCCGGGTCGTTTGATTGAGCATATCGAACTTAACAACGTTTCCTTGGCTAACTTAGAGTTTCTGGTATTTGATGAAGCAGACCGTATGTTGGATATGGGCTTTATCGCTTCGATTGAAAAGATCATGTCTGGCGTAACCACTAAACCACAGACAATGCTATTTTCAGCGACCTTCTCTACTCAAATGAACAAACTAGCGAGTGAGATCTTGCGTCAGCCAAAACGTGTTTCTGTTGCGCGTGAAAACGTAACGGCAGATACCATCGCGCACGTTGTTTACCCTGTAGAACAAGAGCGTAAGCGCGAGCTACTGTCAGAACTGATTGGTCGTAAAAACTGGAAACAGGTGCTGGTGTTTGTGAACTACAAAGAGACAGCAAACGAGTTAGTCAAAGAGCTTAAGCTTGACGGTATTAAAGCGGTCCTTTGTCACGGTGATAAAGCGCAAAGTGCTCGTCGCCGTGCGCTTGAAGAGTTCAAAACAGGTAAAGCGCGAGTAATGATCGCAACGGATGTTGCTGCTCGCGGTCTTGATATCCAGAACCTGCCACACGTCGTTAACTTTGATATGCCTTTCCTTGCAGAAGACTACGTTCACCGTATTGGTCGTACAGGTCGCGCTGGTCAGCGTGGTAACGCAGTGTCATTTGTTAACCGTGAAGAAGAACTGACACTACAGCAGGTAGAAACTCTGATTGGTCAGCGTATCTACCGTAAAGAGCTTGAAGGTTACGAGCCAAAGAACCGCGATGCACTGCTTGAGAAAATGCACTCTAAACCTGCATTTAAGAATCGTAAGACTCGCACCAACAACCCAAGTGATGCGAGCCAGGGTGAAGCAGAGCGCCGCTCACGTTTACGTCGTATGATTCGCAACAAGAACGGTAAATAGCAAAAAGGAGCCCTGAGGCTCCTTTTTTATTGCTGGTGGTTACTGTTTATGTAATTGGTAATGCTCGGCTAAATCACCTTCTACCCGTTCGCCATTCATATCTAATTTAAACAAGATATTTTCGCCGACAAAGTATTGGTTTGCGCCAGTTTCATTTTCAAGAGTGATGATGTTGCCTTTGTCATTCCAGTGGAACTGACCCTGGGATTCAAACAAGCCATCTTCTTTACCCAGATAAGTCTGCGTTGCAGTGTAACTACCATCGTGGTTAAGCGTGATTTGGGTTTCGATACCGCTGCAGTCTGCACAGGGCAATATGCCGACATACGTACCGTTCCAATCTAGCGCCGTATTTGCGGTGTGTTGGTTATCGGCTGGGGCATCAATGACAATTTCTGCCTGAGCTTCAGCGATGGGTTTAGCGCTTTGCTGTGGTTGTTTGTCTTGGCAGCCAGCTAACACAAAAGCAGCACCAGTTAACAGGAGTAGGGCCTTTTTCATCTTAGGTTCCTTTGCTTACGGGGGATGACGTTATAATATCGCCGCACTGATTCTGACCGTCAATGAGAGGTGAGGTTTTGGTTAAGCTTGATTACGCTCTTGGTCAATGCTCTGACTAAAAGCTAACGGATTAAACCATCCGGTTAACACCTTTATCGAATCAACGAGCAACGACTTGTCCCAATTAAACAAATCGTTGTCTTGCGTTAGTTGCGTCTTAGCGGCGTCAGTAAGTGTTTACCAAACACATTAATCATTGCGCCAGTGACAATTAAACCACCGCCCAAGAAGGTCCACACTGATGGAACTTCGTTAAACAGCCACACGCCAAGCAGGGCAGAGAAAACAATTTGAATATAGGAGTAGGCGGATGCCTTACCCGCTGCCTGAGTCTGCATTGCTTTGGTCAGGCCGTATTGACCTACCTGCGTAAATATACCGACCAACACGAGCAGGAATAGCAGCGGTAAACTTGGCCAGATAAAGTCTTGCCACATTAGAACCACAGATGTTGGCAGAGCCATCAACGGGAAGTAGAAAATGATTACCGAGCTGTCTTCGGTCTGACTTAGTTTACGTACGATGACATAAGCGATAGAACTTCCTAGTGCGCCAAGTAAAGCGGTGGTGACACTGAATATCGGCAGTTGATAATCAATGTTGCTATTGAGGCTAGGCTGAACCATAGCCCACAGACCGGCGAGGCAGAAAGCAATGCAGATCATGGTTGATGTCTGAATACGTTCTTTCAGAAACAGCAGTCCAAGCAAAGCGGTAAAGACCGGATGAACGTATTGGAGAATTGTCGCTTCCGCCAGAGGAAGTGTGGTGACTGAGTAGTAGACGCACATCAGAGCGATGGTACCAATAAATCCTCTCACCAACAGCAGAAGCTTGTTGTTGCCCCATACGGAAAGGCGCTTACGCTTGATATCGATATAGCTGATGATCAACGAAACCAGTGCGCGGGCGGCGACAATTTCAAATAATGGTATACCGTGATTGCTGACATACTTCACGCAGGCTGACATTAATGCAAAGCCAAGCGCTGAAAGAAGCATAAAGCGAACCCCGACAGGGATCTGAGTGAAATAGCTGTTTGGCATAATAGTCATCGCATTAAATAAATATGGCTCGAAGTACTTTGTTTACGGAGAGCATTAACGATATTCCGAAATCAACATCGCTTTGGTGTTGGGTTCAAGTGCCTCAAACATATGCGGACGGTCACCCGGGTAGGTGATGTAGTCACCCTCACTGAGTTCATGAGCGTCATTAGTGGTACCTAGTCTGGCTCGCCCCTGGATAATCACAACATGCTCGATAGTACCCGGGTTATGGGGCTCAGAGTAAAATGGTTCGTTTGGTGCTACTTCCAACCAATAGATGTCACGACTCGCGTTTGGTGGACAAGCTGCCAACAACGTCGCTTGATAATCTTCACTTTTAGAAAAAACCGATACGCCTTCTCCGTAGCGAATAACTTTGGTCTCTGCACTCGGCTCTTCAATCAGTCGAGAAAAAGGAATGTCTAACACTACACAGATTGACCATAGGGTTTCGATACTCGGGTTACCTGCTCCGTTTTCTAACTGCGACAGAGTTGATTTAGCGATTTGAGCCCGTTTCGCCACTTCACTAAGGCTTAGCCCTGAGCGTTGTCTTTCTCTGGATAACGTCGCAGCAATTTGAGCAATCGGTGGCTTTTTCATGGTCATAACAGATTTCCGTAATGCGGTTGGCTTGTTCATTATAAAAAACAAGAGGACGATTTGACAAACGCTTTCTTTGTGTTCAGTATAAAAAATGTTCGTTCAATATATCGAATTTACGTTTGCTAAAGCGAACAATGTCCAACGCTGAAAAAGGAAAACGGGAATATGGAATATCTGCTCTCTGTCGCTCTGTTTGCTGTGTCATCTTCGGTCACACCGGGCCCGAACAACATTATGGTGATGACATCTGGTGTTAACTTTGGTGCGCGCAAAAGCTTGCCACTGCTGAGTGGCATATGTGTTGGCTTTACCATCATGTTACTGCTGGTGGGCGTGGGTTTCGGTCAGGTGTTTCACTTTTTTCCCCAACTTGAACTGATCATTAAAGTGCTCGGTAGCGCTTATTTACTCTACCTGGCGTGGCAAATCGCGATAACCAAAGAGATTGGCAAAGGACAGCAGCAAGGGGCGCCGTTTGGGTTTATGAAAGGGGCACTGTTCCAGTGGGTCAATGCTAAGGCATGGGTGGTAGCGATTGGGGCTATTTCTGCTTTTACCACTGTTGGCGAAGGGTATTTTTCTCAAAACCTCACTATTGCCGGGACGTTTCTGGTCGCATCTTTTCCTTGTGTCGGAGTATGGCTGATGTTCGGTTCAGCGCTGCGTCGTTGGCTAACCAAGCAGCACTATTTGCGCTGGTTTAACCTGACCATGGCCATGCTGCTTGTGGTGTCGATTGTGCCGGTGATCCGAGGTGTGGTGGAACAAATCATCGTGTAGAAAGCTCAAGTTACTGCTTGTATTCGTTTGAGAATCGAGCAGCGATAGCCTGTCATTGTTCTACGCTTATCAATAGCCATCAATATAGATAGGTATTAAAAGGAAAGCACTATGAGCAAGCCAGTTATCGCCAGTAACAAGCCAGTCAAGGTCGAGCTATCTAAGGGTAATGAATATTACTTCTGCCGTTGTGGACGATCTAAAAAGCAACCCTACTGTGATGGTTCTCATGCCGGAACAGAGTTTAAGCCGATGAGTTTCACAGCGGAAAAGGACGAAGAAGCTTATTTGTGTCAGTGTAAGCACTCGGCTAATTTGCCGTTTTGCGATGGTACACATAAGAAGTTTACTGCTGAGCAAGTGGGTCAGGAAGGCCCGGGAATAGAGGCTTCAACTCAAGGTGCTCCGATAGCGGTTGCTACTGTTGAAGAACCCGCTGTAGAACTGATTCACCAACTGGCTCGTGAAGGGCTTTCAAAGCTTGGACATCATGGTCCTATGACTGCAATGGGAGTACCACGAAATCTGCTGCCTGATTGGGATGATATCCAAATAATGGTGGCGCAGATGGCGACGAAACCATTAATGGAAGATGCGCAGGTGACGACAGAACTGATCATCGGCCCTGAGGTAAAGCGTCCGTTAAAGCTGGATATTCCACTGTTTGTTTCTGATATGAGTTTTGGCGCTTTGTCGGAAGAGGCAAAGGTATCTCTGGCTAAAGGTGCAGAGCTGGCCGGCACTGGTATTTGTTCTGGGGAAGGAGGCATGTTACCCGAAGAGCAGGCGGCTAACTCGCGCTATTTCTATGAACTGGCCAGCGCCGGATTCGGATATAGTGAAGACAAGTTACTTGGTGTGCAGGCGTTCCACTTTAAGGGCGGTCAGGGGGCGAAAACCGGTACCGGAGGTCACCTGCCTGCCAGCAAAAACATCGGTAAGATTTCACAGGTTCGCGGTATTCCTGAAGGTCAGCCAGCTATCTCTCCACCAACGTTTAAAGATCTTCATACCAGTCAGGACTTTGCCAAGTTTGCCGATAGAGTCAGAGAAATCACGGGCGGCATCCCTATTGGCTTCAAACTCAGCGCCAATCATATAGAGCAAGATATACAGTTTGCTTTGGATGCGGGAGCGGATTACATCATTCTTGATGGTCGAGGTGGCGGTACAGGGGCTGCGCCAGCTATGTTCCGCGATCATATTAGCGTGCCAACTATCCCGGCTCTGGCACGTGCCAGAAGGTATCTCGATCAGCAGAATGCGTCCGGTAGAGTGACCTTGATTATCACTGGCGGGCTGCGTCTGCCGATGGATTTTGTGAAAGCGATGGCATTAGGTGCGGATGGTGTGGCGATTTCGAACAGTGCTATGCAGTCGATTGGTTGTGTAGCCGCACGAATGTGCAATACCAATAACTGTCCTGCCGGAGTTGCGACACAAAAAGCCGATTTAAGGCAGCGACTGAATGTGGAGAAAGCCTCTCATCAGTTGCACAACTTCTTCCGTGCCTCAGTCGAGATGATGCAGGTGATGGCAAGAGCCTGTGGGCATAACTCGTTGAGTGGCTTTAATCAAAACGACTTAGCAACCTGGAGTAAGGAGATGTCCCAGTTGTCGGGCATTCGTTATTCTGGCTATAACTGATCGCCTGATGCAGGGTGAATGATTTCATTTGCCCTGCGTCCGTCAGATATTTACAGCTCTGTGCTAACGGGTTAGATTGCAAAAGGCATGACAATCTATGGAAAGAACAATGAGCACCCAGCTAAAACAACTCTGTACAATCCACATTCCCGGCAATAAAGAAGACTCTCCCGCTGAACACTTTTCTAAAATGGCGCAATGGTGCGAGCAGCACGATATTGAACACGATGTGTATGGCGAAGGAGAAACCATTCAGGCGTTCGAGAAAAAGGTCGCAGACCTGTTAGGCTATGAGGCTGGTTTGTTCGTCATCACGGGTACCATGACTCAACCGACGGTACTTGAACTGGTCACTAAGCAAAAACGCAATCCAATTGTTGCGATGCACCCTTCCAGTCACATCTATCTTCACGAAAGGCAGGGGTACCAGCTGCAAAACCGCTTCAATATCTTACCGATTGGTAATGCTTATAAACCATGGAAGCTTGAAGACCTTCAGCAGTGGCCAGATGAAATTGCGGCGGCTTTGTACGAGTTGCCAATGCGTGAAATTGGAGGTCAGTTACCTTCGTGGCAAGAGTTGAACGAGATTAAGCAATATTGTGCTCAGAATGGCATTCACCTACATATGGATGGTGCGCGTTTGTGGGAGACTGCTGCATACTGGCAAAAAGAGTATCAGCAGATAGCGCAAGGATTTGATAGCGCTTATGTCTCACTCTACAAGGGGATTAACGGGCTCGGTGGTTCAATGTTACTTGGCTCGAAACAATTTATTGAACTGGCCTCGATGTGGATGAAACGTCAGGGGGGCAATGTTTATCACAGGACGCCGTATATCGTCTCAGCGGCAATGCAGTTTGACGATAGGCTTGCTCAGTTGCGAGCGCTGTTCGAACGTACTAAGCAGGTTTATCAAATCATTGAAGAGTTCCCAACATTGGCGGTTAATCCTCCCCAGCCGCAATCGAATATGCTCCATCTGATCTTACCTTTCAGTCATAAGGAAGCGCTGGAACTTCAACAGGCATTTGCAACCAAGCGCGGTATCTGGTTTGGCAATCCGCAGGTCACAGCCCATCCAAACCAATCTGTGGTTGAATGGTATGTCGGTGACAACCTGTTAGCCCTTGATGACGAGCAGTTACGCGAGTTTTTTGCTGAGTTGACCACCAGTTAACGCTGCATTTTCCGGATAAGGAGCATTCGACAAGATGAAAATAGGCGTAGTTAGCGACAAGACCGGACTTGGAATTCATACAATTCGGTACTACGAAAAACAGGGGCTGGTAATACAACCGGAGAAAGACGCTAGCGGTCACCGTTCTTATACTTCAACCGATGTTGATGTATTGAATTGGGTATCCTGCATGAAGAATTCGGGCATGTCGCTTAGTAAGATCAAGAAGTACACAGAGGCCTTTTATGCGGGCGATAAGTCGCAATGTATCGCCTTTCTCCAAGACCACCTTGAGCACCTCTATAAACAGCAACAGGATATCGAGCACTATATCGAGGTGACAGAAAACAAAATAAATCGCTTCAAAAACGCTTGACCTAGAGTATGGTCTAGATTGCTAACCTCATTGAACTAACCCAATGAGGAGCAGCAAAATGGAAGTGAAAGTAGCAATTGTCGATGCGTTTGTAGATGGTGAAAAAGGTGGTAACCCAGCAGGTGTTGTGCTTAATGCCGACCAACTGACTGACCAACAGAAACTGTCGATTGCGAACCAAGTAGGCTTGTCGGAAACCGCCTTTATTTCTCATTCGACCAGTGCCGACTTCAAGCTCGACTTTTTTACCCCACAGAGACAGATCGCTCATTGCGGTCACGCCACTATCGCCAGCTTTAGTTATCTGTCTCAGCTAGATTTGATTCCACAATCTCATACTTCGAAAGAGACCATTGATGGCAATCGAAACATCATTGTTAAAGATGGCTTTGCTTATATGCAACAGCTAGCGCCACGCTATACTGATATCACTGAAGAAACACCGAGAGTGCTGGCAGCGTTAGGGTTGAGCTCAGAGCAGGTAACAGCCCAACCCGTCATCGCCAACACAGGTAACGGCTTTATTTTGGTCGGAGTGAAAGACATAGCGACGCTACAGGGCATTGTTCCTGACCATTCCTTGATTAATAAGCTGTCAGAAAAACACGACCTAATCGGTTTCTATGTATTTAGTCGCGAAACAAATCTGCCAGGTCGAGATGCGTCAACAAGAATGTTCGCGCCTCGTTACGGCATTAAAGAAGAGGCAGCAACGGGTATGGCTGCAGGGCCATTGGCATGTTATCTCTACGACTACCTGAAACTGGAACAGACTCGATTTGTGATAGAGCAGGGCTATTCCATGCCGATGCCTTCACCAAGCTGCATTGAAGTCTCCATCTGTGTTGAAAACGATGCTATATCCTCACTGCTTGCTGGTGGTGTAGGTGTTCCTTCTCGCTTTGTGACGATGGAGATTTAGTCGCTGATGGTAAAATAGTGTAGGTTAGTCATTGGGTTGACTAACCTTCTTACATGGAGGACGTATGCTTGACAGAACAAATACAGGACTGGTGATTGTTGATGTGCAGGGAAAACTTGCCAGTCTGGTTCATGATTCCGATACCCTGATTGCAAACTGTGCCAAGCTGACTCAGGGAGCTCAATTGCTAGGGTTGCCTATAGTCTGGCTGGAGCAAAACCCTGAGAAACTGGGCCCAACGGTAGATTCTGTACGTCAGTTACTTAAAGATGTAACACCGATCAGCAAGTTTACCTTTAACGGCTGCGGTGAACCTGAGTTTGTCGAAGCTGTTCGTCAGGCAAACGTCGAGAACTTTTTGCTATGCGGTATCGAAGCGCACATCTGCGTCTATCAAACCGCGCTGGCATTGGCACAGCGCGATTATGACGTTCACCTGGTGACGGACTGTATATCCTCTCGCTTAGAGCAAAATAAACAACTGAGCGTCCGCAAACTATTGAACAAGGGGATAGACATTACTTGTTTGGAGATGTGTCTCTATGAGCTGGTCAAAGATTGTCGTAGTGATGAGTTCAGGTCGATCTTAAAGCTGATCAAATAACGTTGAGCTGCAAAGAGACTAACCTCAGTCATCAGCCCTGTCATCTTGTGTATCGCTAAACTCTTTTTCTACCCAAGATTTTAGTTTGAGGACATTATCGTTACGCAGTTTGTCCGGTTTACAGACAAAGAAAAACGCCTGATGGGGGTTATTAACCGGTTTGCCTATCTCGACTAAAAAGCCGTGTTTGATTTCATCACGGACAAACAAACGGTGAGTGACAAAGACGCCGAGCTTTTGTATCGCCGCCTGTATCGCATGAACAGAGGCGATAAAGTTTAAATTGTTATGCTGCTTAGGCACTGGCAGCGAGTTACCCTCACACCAGACATTCCAGTCATTTTTTCTCCGTAAGTTGTCAGCATAAATAGCGGGATAGCGTTGTAATAATTCAGCGGCGGAAGGTCTGGATTGCGATGATTCTAATAACTGCGGACTGCAAACGAGCAACAACTCATCATCACCGAGCTTCTCGCAATAGTAATCCTGCCATTCATCTGTTTTACCGTGGATGATAGCGACATCGACCCCCTCCTGATTTAAATCAAATGCACCAATAAGATTTGACAGGCGCACATCGACATCAGGTGCGTGGTGCTGAAAGTCATTCACCTTTGGAACCCACCAGTGAATCGCCAATGAGTTGACCATATTGACGGTGATTTTGCTCGATTGAGGCTGTTGAGTTATCGCTTCTGTTGCATCGACGATAGCGGTTAAAGCGGGAGCAATGTCGTTGTAATAATTCTGGCCAATTGAGTTGAGCTGAACTTGTCTGCCCACGCGCTGAAAAAGTGGTTGGCCGAGTTGCGACTCAAGGCTTTTGATCGCTTGACTGATAGCAGAATGACTGACACTGAGTAAATCTGCGGCTTTGGTCATACTGCCAGTCTCTGCGACAGCCACAAATGCATACAGAGATTTTAGAGGTGGTCGTCGATTCATATGTAAGTTTTGCTAACAGGTTTGGTTAAATATATTCGTTTTTTATCCGCTTGTCATTGCAATAGTATGAGCCTGCCTATAGGGAGGAATCATATTGCTAAATAACCGTGCTGTACCTTATATGCTAGTTTCAACGCTCAGTTTGTCGTTAACTGGTCTATTTTTAAAAAAACTAACAGAAATGCTAAGCGTCGACTTGTTGACATTTCTGCGTCTTCTAATGCCTGCACTGCTGTTTTTCTCCATCGTCGTAATGTCGAAGTTGCATTGGCCGCCAAGGAACTTAATCAGACCTATTATCGTGCGTGCTCTGTGCATAGCGGCATGCCAACTCTGTTTTATTGCCTCACTGAGCAGGTTATCGCTGGTGGAAAGTTCGGTACTGTTTGCGACCGGACCTATTTTTATTGCTGTGTTAGAAAAACTGTTGTTTCAGGTTGAGATTAAGACTCAAACTAAATTTAGTTTAGTTGCCACTTTTATAGGAGTTGTATTGCTGGCGGGAGATGTGTCTGGTATCCAGTTCCGACCTGAATTGTTAATCGGTTTGGCGTCCGGAGTGTTTAGTGCGGGATCTCAGGTGAGTCTGTTTCGTGCCAGCAAAGCGGAAGTTGCCCCTGCGACCATCAACGGGTGGACGTTTCTCATTGCCGCTGTTAGCGTCTTACCGATCTTGTCCATTTCCGGTCTGTCCGTCGCGGATCAGAAAATCCTGTTAGCGCCAATAGAACATGGTGCAGTGTGGTTGCTGTTATGCACACTGTCAGTCTCTGTCGCGACGACTCAGATAATGCGCTCAAAAGCGTACAAACTGGCGCAGACGAACTCTCAGATTGCTCCACTGATCTTCACTAGTTTGCTGTTCAGCACACTGTGGCAGGTACTGTTCTTTGCTCAGACGTTCTCAAACTATCAGATAGCGGGGGTTGCACTAATTGTCACTGCTGCAGTGATGAACAGCTTTGCTGCTCAATTATATAAGTTGATTAGCGTTGCCAGCGCCCGGTTGGTGTGAATGTTGTTAATAACAAATTTATCAGTATGAGCTAAGGTTAATGTGAGGAGAGTTATTCTTAACCGCGTGCGCGGGGGAGGATATAAATGAAAGAATACCGGACAGTCATACTGGTCTCATTAGGAGCCGTATGTTTAGTCTCAATGGTATTGGCGAGTTACTTTATGATCAGTCAGTACCGTGCGAAGGCTAGAGCTGAACTGATGGGAGAATGGGTGGAATCTCGTGTCGCTGGCTATTCTGCTGCGACGGTTCGTATCGGCAAAGATGGCGTATATTGGGATCAACACCTGGTCAGTACAAAATATACGTTTGACGGAGAGTTACTCGAGTTCACAAGAGGGGGGCGCGAGCAACGATTCACATTCGATATGGATAAAGGGACACTCGTCCATCTGAATGGTGATTACAAAGCGGTTTTTAAGAAGTCAGAATGACCAGAACGTCATAGAAACTTAGCTATTATATTATTGATGTGTCCGGATGCTATGTGGTTAACATCACTCAGTATTCGGGCACGTTCTTGTTTATGAGCATGAAGAAAGCAACACTGATGTGATAACCTCCGCTGTGTTGTAGCAATGATATCCGGAGAACAGTAATGGTAGTAGCAGAGCGTTATTCGTTTCCTTATGAGGCTCAGATTGCCAAGGCGAGTTTAGAAAGTGCCGGCATTGAATGCTGTATCGCCGACGAACATACCGTTAATGCTCAGTGGCTGTACTCTAACGCTATCGGTGGTGTAAAGCTGATGGTCGCGGAGGAAGACTTAGATCAGGCTCGACTTATCCTGAGTAGTGATTTTTCGGCTGCACTTGAATGTGAGGAGGAAGTGAACACTGCCGACGAGTGCCCTCACTGTGGCAGCACTGATCTTATTGCTCACACGCAAGGTAAGCGCCCGGCATTTGTTGTTTTCATACTGCTTGGCTTTCCGCTGTTTTTCTACAAGCATGGATATAAATGTAACCAGTGTGGCGAGTTTAGTCACAAGCTGTAGATAGAGAGGAATAGGCCTTCCATAGCAGGCAAGAAAAAGGCGAACCCAATGGTTCGCCTTTTGTTTTTTAAGTCAGTTTTCAACTTGGTTATCTGTGATCAACTACCAAATTAATCTTCGTAGTTGTCGATGCTAGGGCAGGAACAGATTAGGTTACGGTCACCGTAAACGTTGTCTACGCGGTTAACCGTTGGCCAGTATTTCCAGCTCTTAGTTGCTGGTGAAGGGAAACAGCCTAGCTCACGAGAGTAAGGGCGATCCCATTCGTCTTTCGACAGGTCAACTTGAGTGTGAGGTGCGTTAACCAGAGGGTTGTTCTCTAGCGGCCATTCACCGTTCTTCACTTTAGCCATCTCTTCACGGATTGTGATCATTGCTTCACAGAAACGGTCTAGCTCTTCCAGATCTTCAGACTCCGTTGGCTCAACCATTAGTGTGCCCGCAACCGGGAACGACATAGTTGGCGCGTGGAAACCGTAGTCCATCAGACGCTTAGCGATATCTTCTTCGCTGATGCCTGTCTCTTCTTTTAGCGGGCGAATATCGATAATACATTCGTGTGCTACGCGGCCGTTAGTGCCACGGTAAAGAACAGGGTAGTGAGGGCGTAGACGCTCCATCACGTAGTTAGCATTTAGAATCGCGACTTTCGTTGCATCTGTCAGACCTGCTTCACCCATCATCGCGATGTAAGCCCACGAGATAGGAAGGATAGAAGCACTACCAAGGTCAGCTGCTGAGATAGCGTAATCATCACCTTCGACACCGTTTTCGATGTGACCAGGCAGGAAAGGTGCCAGGTGCGATTTAACACCGATAGGACCCATACCTGGACCGCCACCACCGTGTGGGATACAGAAAGTTTTGTGTAGGTTCAGGTGCGAAACGTCAGAGCCGATAAAGCCAGGAGAAGTCAGACCAACCTGAGCATTCATGTTAGCACCGTCTAGGTAAACCTGACCGCCTGCTGCGTGTACCATTTCACATACTTCTTTCACTTGCTCTTCGTATACGCCGTGCGTAGAAGGGTAAGTGATCATGATGCTTGATAGGTTTTCAGCGTGTTTTTCGATTTTAGCCGCCAGGTCGACCATATCGATGTTGCCCTCGTCATCACACTTAACAACGACTACCTTCATTGACACCATTGAAGCTGTCGCTGGGTTCGTACCGTGTGCAGAACTTGGGATAAGACATACGTTACGGTGTCCTTCTCCGCGGCTGTCATGGTAACGCTGGATAGCGATAAGACCTGCGTATTCACCTGATGCACCAGAGTTTGGCTGAAGCGAGAATGCGTCGTAGCCAGTGATTTCACATAGCTTTTCTTTCAGGTCTTTTGCCAAAGCAGAGTAACCTGCTGCCTGATCCATTGGTGCGAATGGGTGAATTGAGCCGAATTCAGGCCATGTCACAGGGATCATCTCAGCAGCAGCGTTAAGCTTCATGGTACAGCTGCCCAGAGGGATCATACCGTGAGTCAGTGAGAAGTCTTTGTTCTCAAGCTGCTTCAGGTAACGCATCATCTGTGTTTCGCTGTGGTGCGTGTTGAATACAGGGTGAGTCAGATACTCAGAAGTACGACGTAGTGCTTCTGGAATGGCTGCAAATTCGTTACCAGTGATCTCAGATGACAGTGCGTTAACTTCATCTTTCACGCCAAATACTGCGAATAGAGCTTCGATATCAGCAGTTGTGGTTGTTTCGTCACAGCTGATACCTAGTTTGCCATCTAGCTTACGTAGGTTCAGATCAGCTGCTTGAGCTTTTGCGTATAGCTCTTCTGTTTGACCAGCCGTGTTGATAGTGATGGTGTCGAAGAAGCTGTTGTGAGCCAGTTCGAAACCAGATTTAGTCAGACCAGCAGCCAAAATAGCGGTCATGTGGTGCGTACGACGAGCAATTGTGCGCAGACCTTCAGCGCCGTGATAAACAGCGTAGAAAGAAGCCATGTTTGCTAGTAGTGCCTGAGCAGTACAGATGTTTGATGTCGCTTTTTCGCGGCGGATATGTTGCTCACGAGTCTGCATTGCCATACGCAGTGCCTGGTTGCCGTTGCTATCGATAGAAACACCGATAACACGACCTGGCATAGTACGTTTGTGCTTGTCACGTGTTGCCATAAATGCTGCGTGTGGACCACCGTAGCCCATTGGTACGCCAAAGCGTTGTGCACTACCGATTACAACGTCTGCGCCCATTTCGCCAGCAGGCTTAAGCAGAGCAGAAGCCAGCAGGTCTGTCGCTACCGTTACCAGTGTTTTATTCGCTTGCGCTTTTGCGATAACGTCAGTCAGATCACGTACTTCACCAGTTGTGCCAGGATACTGAACTAGTGCACCGAATACGTCTTGCTCCGGAAGAGACTCTAGAGTGCCAACCAGTACTTCAAAACCAATGTACTTAGCACGAGTTTTAACTACTTCAAGCGTTTGTGGGTGAACGTCATCTGCAACGAAGAATACGTTGCTCTTACTCTTACCAGCACGCTTACATAGCGTCATTGCTTCGCCAGCGGCGGTTGCTTCATCAAGTAGCGACGCGTTGGCAATGTCCATAGCAGTCAGGTCCATTACCATCTGCTGGAAGTTAAGCAGCGCTTCTAGACGGCCTTGAGAGATTTCTGGCTGGTATGGTGTGTAAGCCGTGTACCAACCTGGGTTCTCAAGTACGTTACGTAAGATTACGTTAGGCGTAAAAGTGTTGTAGTAGCCCTGACCAATAAAGGTACGCTTAATTTTGTTTTGGTCAGCAAATTCGCGCATTGCAACCAACATGTCTGCTTCGCTTTTCGCTTCAGCAAGGGTCATTGGCTTTTCCAGGCGAATTTGCGCTGGAACTGTTTCTTCGATCAGTGCATCCAGGTTAGCTACGTTGATCGCGTCCAACATCTTCTGTTGGTCAGATTTGTTTGGTCCGTTGTGGCGTGCAACGAACTCATTTTGTGTGCTGAGGCTTTGAAGTAATTCAGTCATTGTCCTTTACCTACTCCATCATTCGGGTAACGGATTACAGCGTTACTGATAATATTAATTATACGTCCGAACTTTGAAAAAAAGCTGCCACCTGAACGGGGCAGCTTTGCTGATTTCCTAATTACTCGTCTTCGATTGAGTTTAGGTACTCTTCTGCGTCTTTTAGGTTGTCTAGTTCAGATGCGTCAGACATCTTCACTTTAACAATCCAACCGCCTTCATAAGGTTCTTCGTTAATAAGCTCTGGGCTGTCTTCTAGCTCTTCGTTGATTTCAACAATTTCACCAGTGATTGGTGCGTAGATATCAGAAGCCGCTTTAACTGACTCAACAAGTGAGAAGCTATCACCTGCTTCGATTTCGTCTTCTACTGCTGGAAGGTCTACGAATACTACATCGCCAAGCATCTCTTGTGCGTGCTCTGAAATACCGATAGTTACTGTGCCGTCACCGTTGTCACGAACCCATTCATGGCTATCTGCAAACTTCAGTGTGTTGTCCATTGCTTATTCTCCAAAAATAACTTTATTAAAATTGTTTACTGGTAAAGTGGGAAGCGAGCGCAAAGTGTTTTCACTTCTTTACGAACACGTTGCTCTACTTCAGCGTCACCTTCAGGGTTATTTACTAGCCCATCCAGTACATCGCCAATCCAGTTACCGATGAGTTTGAATTCTTCAGCGCCAAAGCCGCGGCTTGTTCCCGCAGGCGTACCCAAACGGATGCCCGATGTAATCATAGGCTTCTCTGAATCGAATGGGATGCCATTTTTGTTACATGTGATCCCAGCACGTTCTAGGGCTTCTTCTGCTTTGTTGCCTTTCAGTCCTTTAGGACGTAGGTCAACCAGCATCAGGTGCGTATCTGTACCACCAGTCACAATGTCACAACCGCGAGTTTGCAATACTTCCGCAAGAACTTTTGCGTTGTCGATCACTGAATCAATATAAGTTGAAAATTCAGGACCTAACGCTTCACCAAATGCGACTGCTTTAGCTGCGATTACGTGCATTAGTGGACCGCCTTGCAGACCAGGGAATACCGCTGAGTTAATCTTCTTGATGATATCTTCGTGGTTGGTCAGGATCATGCCGCCACGTGGGCCACGTAGTGTTTTGTGCGTTGTTGTAGTCACAACGTGTGCATGCGGTAGTGGGCTAGGGTGTGCACCCGTCGCGATAAGGCCTGCGATGTGAGCCATATCGACCATTAGGATAGCGCCTACTTCGTCAGCGATTTCGCGGAACTTAGCAAAATCGATGGTACGAGGAATAGCACTACCACCTGCGATAATCATTTTAGGTTTGTGTTCAACAGCGAGTGCGCGAACATCTTCGTAGTTGATTTCTAGCGTTTCGCGGTCAACACCGTACTGAACAGCATTAAACCATTTGCCAGAAAGAGCTGGGCGTGCACCGTGTGTCAGGTGGCCACCTGCGTCCAGAGACATGCCTAAGATAGTGTCACCAGGCTGAAGTAGAGCCAGTTTTACAGCGCCGTTGGCCTGTGCACCTGAGTGAGGCTGAACATTCACATATTCACATTTGAACAGTTGCTTAGCACGCTCAATTGCGATTGCTTCAACCGTATCCACGTGTTCACAACCACCGTAATAACGACGGCCAGGGTAGCCCTCGGCATATTTGTTGGTTAGACACGTGCCTTGCGCTTGCATTACCGCTTTAGAAACAATGTTCTCAGAAGCGATAAGCTCGATTTGTTCGTTTTGACGTGTGAACTCGGCTTGGATTCCAGCGAATACAGCGTCGTCAGTAGCAGCAAGGTTGGTAGAGAAAAAATTCTCTAGGCTATGATTTTGAAACGGTTTGTTCATGGTAGATGACCTTCCATTCGTGCTGACGAGATTTATAGGTACGTTAATTGGTACTCGTCAGTTCTACTTCTTAGTCTGCTCATATCACTTAATGAACAGGGTGAATTTCCATACCCCAAAACAGCGGGGAAAACTGAAACCAACTCGTCAATTTGTTCGACGTTTGGCTTCTGAAATAACATCTCTACAACTAACAAGTTGGTAACATAGCGGTTGTCGAAGGAACAATCAACCAAAAATTTCCTATTGGAAACAAGGTTTCTATTTTTGTTAACAAGAGCACGGTTTATTTCTCATTCGCACCTTTCTTCCATTTTACGCTTCGTGCACAATGAAAATGAGACAGGAAGTAGCAGTAAATAAAGAGGGAAATATGCCCGAAGATATCTTTGACGAGTACCCATCATTGACTCTGGCTAAAGAGGCAGACGAAAACATTGAACCGCTGAAACTAGGGCAACGAATTAAGGACATTCGCGGCAAGCTTGGCATTACCTTAGAAGAGGCCAGTCAGCGTACTGGACTCGCTCGTTCTACCCTAAGTAAAATAGAGAACGAACAGATTTCTCCAACCTTCCAGGCGATGCAAAAATTGGCGGTTGGGTTGCAGATAGATATGCCGCAACTCTTTGAGCCACCAAGGAAAAAGGTTGCAACAGGGCGTAGGGATATTACCAAGGCGAATCAGGGTAAACCGCATCCAACACCAACCTATGAGCATGAGCTACTCGCGACGCAACTCTCTAACAAGAAGATGATGCCGTTTAAGAGTCAGGTGCATGCTCGAAGCTTCGATGAATACAGTGACTGGGTCCGCCATGATGGTGAGGAGTTTCTGTTGATTCTATCGGGTTCTGTGATGTTCTATTCTGAGTTCTATGAACCTGTTGAAATGAGCGAAGGTGATAGTGTCTATTACGACGCGAATATGGGGCATATGTTGATCTCCACGAGTGACCAGGACGCACACATTTTGTGGGTAACCGCTAAATAACGTAATTTGTTTGTTAATTTCTTATAGTGAATGCAAACGGTTGCTTTTGATTTTTGCGTGAATACAATAACGCCATCTTGACTAATTCTCGGTCAAGATGGCGTTTTATTTGCAGTTGTTATTGTGAATATGATGTTAAATGTCACATTTTGAACGGTTCTGTTGTTGTTAATCGTGCAAATTCTATCTACTCGTGTTTATTATTGGAAACAAGGTTTCCTTGAATGGAAAACGAACCTGACTAAATGGAGACAACAATGACTCAAGAACTACTCAAAACACCTTTGCACGCTCTGCACGTTGAAGCAGGCGCGAAGATGGTTCCTTTCGCAGGCTACGATATGCCGGTTCAGTACAAACTTGGTGTAAAGAAAGAGCATCTGCATACACGTGATGCTGCAGGCCTATTTGATGTTTCGCATATGGGACAACTACGCCTGCATGGTGAAGGCGCAGCTGCATTTCTTGAGTCTCTGGTTCCTGTTGACATCATTGACCTTGCTTCAGGTAATCAGCGTTACGCTTTCTTTACCAATGAACAGGGCGGTATCATGGATGACTTGATGGTTGCTAACTTAGGTGATCATCTATTTGTTGTTGTTAACGCTGCGTGTAAAGAGCAGGATATCAATCATCTAGAGGCGCATCTGCCTTCTGGCGTAGAGCTGGAAATCATAGACGACCGCGCTCTATTAGCTATCCAAGGCCCTAAAGCCGTTGACGTTCTTAAGCGATTCAACCCTGAAGTGGCAGATATGCTGTTTATGGACGTTAAGAAACTCGACATTCTTGGTGTAGAGTGTATCGTCAGCCGCAGTGGCTACACAGGTGAAGATGGCTACGAAATCTCTGTACCAAACACTCATGCTGAAGAGCTTGCACAAAAGCTAACGGGTGAAGAAGAAGTAGAGTGGATCGGCCTTGGTGCTCGTGACTCACTACGTCTTGAGTGTGGTCTGTGTCTATACGGCCATGATCTTGATACCACGACGACTCCAGTGGAAGCTAGCCTACTATGGGGCATTCAGAAAGTTCGCCGCATTGGTGGTGAGCGTGAAGGTGGTTTCCCAGGCGCAGATATCATCCTTAAGCAGATTGAAAGTAAGGATGTTTCACGTAAGCGTGTCGGCCTTGTTGGCCAGACGAAAGCGCCTGTCCGTGAAGGCGCAGAGTTATTCGATGCTGAAGATAATAAAGTTGGTGTTGTAACCAGTGGTACTGCTGGTCCAAATGCAGGCAAACCAGTTTCTATGGCTTACGTGCGTGCAGACCTTGCTGCGATCGGCACTGAACTATTTGCAGACGTGCGCGGTAAGAAGTTACCAATGACGGTTGAGAAGATGCCGTTTGTACCGCAAAGGTACTACCGAGGTTAGAATAGGTGACCTAAGTAAATTCTTATGTTAAAACCTCTCAATTCTGAGAGGTTTTTTTATACTTAATAGGAAACCGATGATGAGGAGAGTTTTCAGTGGTTCGAAAGTTAGCAGTTTTACTTTCTAGTTTATTCGCAAGTAGTGCCTTATGTGAGGACTTCACCCCCTACGTTGTTAATGGCTCAGATATTAGTGCAACCAAATATCCGTCATTTACCAGCTTAATGTACGATCGTATCGACTACGATCGTGTTTATGGGACCTCACCATATTGTGGAGCTACCTTGCTTACCGAGTACTATGTACTGACGGCAGCCCACTGTATTTATGGCAGTACTAATAAACAGCTATTTACCTCCGTTGTCCCACAACTGCAAAATGAATCAGACTTTCCTTATTCAGTGACTCAGCGAGTAATGGTCAATGAGTACTATTACCCAGATAACTACGATGACGATACGTTAGCTAATGATATCGCTATCTTAAAGCTCGAAGAGCGAATTACCGCTGTAACGGATTATTCCGACCTTGCCAACTCTGTCGATGAAGCAGAATATCGTGGTGCCAGCTCAGGTGATCCTTTCTATGCTGTTGGTCATGGTAATACTCAATCTGGGCGGGATGACACGAATGAACTTCAGGAGACTCAGTTAAGTTACGTTGCAAATGCTAGCTGTAATATCTTTGGCGTCGACATCTCTGCCAACCTATGTATGGATGGAGCGGCGACGGTAGATGGACTTGATAACGCAACATGTCAGGGTGATTCAGGCGGTCCATTGTTTTGGAACGATGGAGTAGATGATAAACAGGTAGGGATAACCAGTTTTGGTCCATTGACCTGTGGTGACCCAACCAAAGCAGCTAACTCAGTATTTACAGAAGTTTCAGATCATCGAGCATGGATTGCTTCAGTACTGGCCGGGGGCGAGACACCTAAAGTGACCGTTACTGACGCACAGCGCACTGCATATTTGAGCTCTATTTCAAGCTCTAGTACGTCAGGCGACTCAGGCGGGGGCGGTTCTATTCACTGGCTAGGTCTACTATTTTTGAGTGGCCTTGCGGTATGGCGTCGTCGTTTCACCTTTTAATTCTCTAGTCTTAACCGTCATTCTTCTGGTAAAAATGTTACTAAGCCTCTGGTTTACAGGGGCTAACTTCCTACCTTCTCAAAAGTGAGAATGTCCATTTAAGATATTGATAAAAAAAGATAAATTAACCAGTGGCTAATCATTTTGGTTAATCAACGTGTTGACTATTTGTTGCTAAACGATAGTTTTAAACCATTGACAACATGCGCAGGGACTTCCGCTATGACTAACCGTGATAACTACAAAATTACTCTGATTTCTGATGTAAGTATGCAATCCAAATTGCTGAAGGACTCTTTAGAGAAAGGGTTAGGGATGCAAGTTAGTATAGTGACGGCTGATACCTTGCAGAGAATGGATGACGGTCAATCTCAACTAGAGAATCTAGTGCTAATTGATTACCACTATCTCGATGATAGCAAATTCGAAAGCTACAACAGTGCTAAGGCGCAAAGTGAATCAAGCATCAAAGAAATCGTTTTTAACTGTCCGACGGATGCTTCTTCCAGTCAATTGTTCAAATGGCGTAATCTGGTTGGTGTTTTCTACCTTGATGATGAAGTGTCACTGCTTCTTAAAGGTATGGATAAGATCATGAATGATGAAATGTGGTTGTCGCGTAAAGTGGCTCAGGACTACATTGAACATTTCCGCTGTGCTAATACCGTCACTACCTCACAAGCGTATGCCAACCTGACCAAACGTGAAAAAGAGATCATGCGCCTGCTTGGTCATGGTGCATCTAATATCCAAATTGCCGAAGAGCTGTTTGTCAGTGAGAATACTGTGAAAACCCACTTGCACAATATATTCAAAAAGATCAACGCTAAGAATCGATTACAGGCTCTGTTATGGGCAAATAACAATATCGCTTTGGAAGAACGAGTTTAGCTTCGCCCCTAGGGATATTAAATAGGTCTGGCAATCTGCCAGACCTTTGCGCTTAGAATACACAATGCTTAGCGTAACTGGTGGCTTGGTTAGCGCTCCAGTCACCTTTTGGTGTATCCTCAAGATCGTTACACCATGCTTCACTGCCTACCGCATCCTGCAGTACACAATGTTTGGCGAAGTCTACTGCTCCTTGAGCATTCCATTCACTTTTCGGTTTATCTGCCATCTCATCACACCATTGCTGAGTTCCGACCTCAGTTTGACAAGCAGTTAGCGTCATAAGCGCAACGAAACAAAAGATGACTTTTTTCATACCAAATTCCAAATAATGTTGATGGTACACACTATACCTAAAACGGTTGAAGCTTGTTGTTTGGATAATGAAAAAAGTTAGAAAATGGCATATCGAAACGTTTCGATGGGTGATCTGAATCACCTTGAACGTAGAAGAGTAGCTATCAAAGAGGATCAATTTCACACTCTATACAAAGGGGACTCGAATTTATGAAGTGAGCGATTATCATCCTATCGAAACGTTTCGATGAGTTTTTTCTCAATAAGAAATCTGATAATGAACAGAAGACTCATCATTGGATAAACGTGTATTTGATAGGTCGATGAGATGAAGAAAAGTACCCTAATAAATTCAGAACTTTCGTATTTGGTTGCCACCTTAGGCCATACCGATGAGATAACAATTTGTGATGCTGGCCTGCCTATTCCTGAGCATGTACAGCGTATTGACCTAGCCCTAACACATGGTGTCCCTTCATTCCTGGAAACGGTTAGGGTCATCCTGTCGGAATCCCAAATCGAAGGGGTAGTTATTGCTGAAGAATTTGCCTCGGTGAGTCCGGCACATCACGAGGCGCTAATCGAACAGTTGCGCAAAGAGAGTGAGCTAAGTGGAAAAGAGATTTCAATTAGTTATGTTTCTCATCAAGAGTTTAAAGCGCGTACGCAGCAAAGCCGAGCCGTGGTTCGCACAGGTGAGTGTACACCTTATGCGAACGTAATTTTTCAAGCTGGCGTGGTTTTTTAAGCCTCGCGATTGTAAGGAAGAGTTATGACTCAAGCCATCCTACAGTTGAGTTCCATCGAGAAAGCTTTCCCTGGTGTCAAAGCTCTCGACAAAGCGAGCCTGAACGTTTACCCCGGACGTGTTATGGCACTTATGGGCGAGAACGGCGCAGGTAAGTCAACCTTGATGAAGGTGTTGACTGGTATATACAGCAAAGATGCTGGCACCATTCATTATCAAGGGGAGAGCGCTGCGTTTAAAGGCCCGCGTGATTCTCAAGAGGCGGGTATCAGCATTATCCACCAAGAACTGAATCTTATTCCAGAACTGACAATTGCTGAAAACATTTTCCTTGGTCGTGAGTTCACCAATGCATTTGGTGGAATTCAATGGCACAAGATGTACCAGGAGGCGGACAAACTACTTGCGCGTCTTAATGTTAAGCACAGTTCAAGCACTTTGCTTGGTGAGCTGAGCTTAGGTGAACAGCAGATGGTCGAAATTGCCAAAGCGCTGTCATTCGAGTCCAAGGTCATCATTATGGATGAACCTACAGATGCGCTAACGGATACAGAGACTGAGTCGCTATTTAAAGTCATTAACGAGTTACGCGATCAGGGCTGTGGCATTGTTTACATATCGCACCGCCTCAAGGAAATCTTCGAAATCTGCGATGATATTACCGTACTTCGTGATGGCAAGTTTATTGGTCAGTGTCAGGTATCGGACACCGATGAAGATGGTCTGATTGAGATGATGGTTGGTCGTAAACTGGATGAGCAGTATCCCCGAATTGATGTTCGTCATGGTGAAACAAGTCTTGAAGTGATTGGCTTAACTGGCTCCGGTATTCACGATGTCAGCTTTACTCTCAAACGTGGTGAGATTCTGGGTGTTTCTGGCCTGATGGGAGCGGGACGTACCGAACTGATGAAAGTGATTTACGGCGCATTGCCAAGTGAGCGTGGCGTCATCAATCTCGACAACAAAACCATCAATCCAGTTAGTCCACAAGATGGTTTGGCTAATGGCATCGCCTACATTTCCGAAGATCGTAAAGGTGATGGTTTGGTTCTTGGTCTCTCTGTCAAAGAGAACATGTCGCTGTGTGCATTGGACAAGCTAACTGCTGGTGGTCGAATTCAGCATCAGGATGAGATTGTTGCCGTCGAAGATTTTATCAAACTGTTCAATATCAAAACCCCAACACGAGACCAGATTATTGGCAACCTGTCAGGTGGTAATCAGCAGAAAGTTGCGATTGCAAAAGGCTTGATGACTAAGCCTAAGGTACTGATTTTAGATGAGCCCACCCGTGGTGTTGATGTCGGTGCCAAGAAAGAGATCTACCAACTGATCAACAAATTTAAAGCCGATGGTATGAGCATCATCTTAGTGTCATCCGAGATGCCAGAAGTGTTAGGGATGAGTGACCGAATCCTGGTGATGCATGAAGGCCGAATTAGCGGTGAGTTTGATGCAAAAGACGCCGACCAAGAAAAACTACTCGCCTGTGCCGTAGGCAAAAAGATTAATGAGGAAGCAGCATGAGTACCAATACCATGAGCAAACCAGTACCAACCAACAGCAAGAAGCTGTTTACCAAAGAGTGGTTGATTGAGCAAAAATCTCTCATCGCACTTCTGTTCTTAATTGTTGTTGTGTCGTTTTTGAACCCGAACTTTTTCACTGTCGACAACATTCTGAATATTCTTCGCCAGACTTCTGTTAACGCCATCATTGCTGTTGGTATGACGCTGGTCATCCTTACTGCTGGTATTGACCTGAGTGTCGGTTCAGTGCTCGCACTATGTGGCGCATTTGCCGCCAGCCTGATTGCGATGGAGGTGCCAGTTCTCATCGCTGTACCAACCGCTCTGTTGGCTGGTGCTGCCTTAGGTGCAATCAGTGGTGTCATCATTGCCAAAGGCAAGGTGCAGGCGTTTATCGCCACCTTGGTGACTATGACCTTGCTGCGTGGTGTGACCATGGTTTACACCGACGGTCGTCCAATCTCTACAGGCTTTACTGATACAGCGGATGCGTTCGCTTGGTTTGGTACAGGTTACGCACTTGGCATCCCGGTGCCTGTATGGTTGATGGTGATTGTATTTGCCGCTGCATGGTACCTGCTGAATCACACGCGTTTTGGCCGCTACGTTTATGCTCTGGGTGGTAATGAATCGGCTACTCGCTTATCTGGTATCAACGTTGACCGCGTGAAGATTGGTGTATACGCAATTTGTGGTTTGTTAGCTGCACTAGCGGGCATCATTGTTACTTCTCGACTTTCTTCTGCTCAACCAACAGCTGGTATGGGCTATGAGCTGGATGCTATCGCAGCGGTTGTTCTGGGTGGTACCAGCCTGATGGGTGGTAAAGGTCGAATCATGGGCACTTTGATTGGTGCGCTGATCATTGGCTTCCTGAATAACGCTCTGAACCTACTCGATGTCTCTTCTTACTACCAAATGATCGCTAAAGCAGTTGTTATCTTGCTCGCGGTACTGGTGGACAACAAAAACAAGTAAATCATAACTAAATAGAGCCAAGTGACGTGTCTTGGCTCGCCCTACACAAGGACTGAGAAAATGAAAAAACTCGCAACTTTAATTTCTGCTGCACTACTTTCTTCAACCGTTTCTGTTTCAGCACAGGCGCAAGACACGATGGCAATCGTACTGTCGACGCTGAACAACCCATTCTTTGTAACGATGAAAGATGGCGCAGAAGCGAAAGCACAAGAGCTAGGTTATGACCTGATTGTTCTCGACTCTCAGAATGACCCGAGTAAAGAGCTATCGAACATTGAAGATCTGACAATTCGTGGTGTGAAAGCGATCTTGATCAACCCAACGGATTCGGATGCGGTATCAAACGCGATTCGCATGGCAAACCGTTCTAACATCCCAGTGCTAACTCTGGACCGTGGTGCGAGCCGTGGTGAAGTCGTGAGTCACATTGCGTCAGACAACGTTGTTGGTGGCGAAATGGCCGGTAATTTCATCGTTGAAAAAGTAGGCATGAAAGCAAAAGTTATTCAGCTAGAGGGTATCGCGGGCACCTCTGCGGCACGTGAGCGTGGTGAAGGCTTTATGAACGCTGTTAAGGGCAGTGATATGAACGTACTTGCTAGCCAACCTGCTGATTTTGACCGTACTAAGGGTTTGAACGTAATGGAGAACCTACTTGCTGCTAACCCAGATGTACAAGCTGTGTTCGCTCAGAATGACGAAATGGCTTTAGGTGCACTTCGTGCAGTACAAGCGTCAGGCAAAGACGTCATGATCGTCGGCTTCGACGGCACCGATGACGGCATTGCTGCAGTTAACCGTGGCAAGCTATCTGCAACAATTGCTCAGCAACCTGATTTGATCGGTGCTCTGGGTATCGAAACGGCGGATAAAGTACTGAAAGGTGACAAAGTAGAAGAGTACATTCCAGTACCTTTGAAAGTAGTAACTAAGTAAGTTCCATTTTGCCCTCCCATCAATATGCAGGGAGGGCGAATAGCCATAAGTTTTGTTGCAGAGCTTATCGCTATTACTCCTGTTCACATTTGAGAGGCTCAATCGAGCCGAGGATTACCTTATGAATAAGTTAGTGGTTTTAGGTAGTGTTAACGCTGACCATGTTCTGCAAGTGCCTTCTTTTCCTCGCCCAGGCGAGACGCTTCATGGTCGCAATTACCAAGTTATTCCGGGTGGCAAAGGGGCAAACCAAGCTGTAGCAGCGGCCCGTTTAAACGCAGATACTGGCTTTATCGCCTGTGTGGGTGATGATGCTTTCGGCATCAATATCCGTGAGAACTTCAAGATGGACAACATTAACATCGCTGGGGTAAAAATGGAGCCGAATTGTCCAACGGGAATTGCGATGATTCAGGTTTCTGATAGTGGTGAGAATAGCATCTGTATTTCCGCAGAAGCGAATGCACGTTTAACGGCTGAAGCCATTGAGCCTGATCTTGAACGTATTCGTGCTGCCAAGTACCTGCTAATGCAATTAGAGACGCCGATGAGTGGTATCGAAAAAGCGAGTCGCGTGGCAAAAGAAGCTCGTACTAATGTTATTTTAAACCCGGCACCTGCACGTGAGCTTTCTGATGAGTTATTGGCATGTGTTGACGTTATCACTCCGAATGAAACCGAAGCAGAGGTGCTGACTGGTATCACTGTCATTGATGACGACAGTGCGCAAGAAGCGGCGAATGTACTGCACCGCAAAGGTATTGAGATTGTTATGATCACTCTCGGCGCTAAAGGTGTGTGGTTAAGCGAAAACGGACGCGGTGAGCTGATTACTGGCTTTAAAGTGGATGCAACGGATACCACGGCGGCGGGAGATACCTTTAATGGGGCATTGGTCACTGGTCTACTTGAAGATTTACCTCTAAAATCAGCGATTAAATTCGCTCATGCAGCAGCGGCAATCTCAGTAACTCGTTTTGGTGCCCAGACATCAATCCCAACCAGAGCTGAAGTTGATACCTTTCTTGCTGAGCACAGTTAAGCACTAATAATCGTTATTTGATGGAGAAAATGACATGGCGACCATGAAAGATATCGCAAAACTTGCCGGAGTCTCGACCTCAACGGTTAGCCATGTCATTAATAAGTCCCGCTTCGTTAGTGAGGAAATCTCGCTGCGCGTTAACAATGCTGCTCAGCAGTTAAACTATCGCCCGTCAGCCTTAGCGAGAAGCCTTAAGGTCAATCGTACTAAGACGATTGGTATGTTGGTGACGACGTCGACCAACCCCTTCTTTGGCGAAGTGGTTAAGGGGGTAGAACGAAGCTGTTACCAACAAGGTTACAACCTGATCCTGTGTAATACCGAAGGTGACAATGAACGAATGCGTGAATCCATTAATACCTTGCTGCAAAAACGGGTAGATGGATTGATTCTGATGTGTTCGTCGCTAGAAGGTGAACGCATTGATGTCTTTGAACAATACCCTGATATTCCGGTTGTAGTCATGGACTGGGGGCCAATGTTATTTACCAGCGATAAGATTCAGGACAACTCGCTACGCGGTGGATATTTGGCAGCCAAATACCTGATCGAGTCAGGTCATCAACAGATAGGCTGTATTACTGGTCCGTTAGTAAAACATCAGGCGCAGATGCGTTATGAGGGCTATAAGCGTGCGCTGAATGAAGCTGGTTTAGACTTTAATGCAAACTGGATCATTGAAGCGGACTTTGAATGTGAAGGTGGCTATGAAGCATTCAATAAGATGTTCGCTAAAGATTCATTGCCCAGCTCAATCTTCGTTTGCAATGACATGATGGCAATGGGGGTGATCAATGCAGCTAATGAAAAAGGGATTCGCATTCCCCAAGACCTCTCTATTATTGGCTACGATGATATTCACATTGCCAAGTTTATGAGCCCGTCTCTGACTACCATTCACCAGCCCAAATACCGTTTAGGTAAAGCGGCCGTTGAAGCTCTGCTTAATCGACTGGAAAAAGGTGCTATAGACGCACAAGTTGTTCAACTGGAACCAACGCTCGTCGAGCGCTCAACAGTCCTTAATATCAAATAAGTCAGTTTAACACCGGGTATTTTTGCCACGACAATCTGATATAAACTTGCGAATTTGTGCTAAACCTAAAGTATCGTAGTTAATCAACTTTTGGCCGATAAATGGACTTATTTGCTGATCATCGAGAACAAAAAAATACACAAAATGGGGCACACGAAGGTTCGCACAAACTCTCGGTGTGGAAGGTCCTGCTTGTTGATGATGATGAGCAGATGCATCAAATCACACGTCTCGCACTATCGGGCTTTTCTTTTGAGGGACGCAAGCTCGAACTGATTTCCGCATATTCTGGCATTGAAGCGAGAGAGATTTGTCTGCAGCATACAGACCTTGCTTTAGCGTTAGTCGATGTGGTTATGGAGAGCGAGCATGCCGGCTTAGAACTTGTTAAGTATATTCGAGAAGAACTCAATAACAGTTTAGTACGCATTGTTTTACGTACTGGCCAGGCTGGGCAGGCTCCGGAAGATAGAGTCATCCGTGAATATGAGAT
>NZ_AEVS01000034.1 GCF_000189255.1 Vibrio brasiliensis LMG 20546
CAGGGGTGGACTAGGTCGGCACTCCGGAGATTCGAACTCCCAACACGCGCATTCTTTGGGTATCGGCGGAATCCGCTGCTTTGCGAATTAGTATTAAACCTACGCATTACAGAAAGCAAAAAGGCCCTAGTCTTTCGACTAGAGCCTTCTTAAGTATGGCAGGGGTGGAGAGATTCGAACTCCCAACACGCGGATTTGGAATCCGCTGCTCTGCCAATTGGAGCTACACCCCTGTTGTTCGTGTTTAATGAGACGACTCTCGAATAAGTGGCGGAGCGGACGGGACTCGAACCCGCGACCCCCGGCGTGACAGGCCGGTATTCTAACCAACTGAACTACCGCTCCGCACTGGTTAGACATTAAAGTCTAAATTTAAAGCCTGGCGATGTCCTACTCTCACATGGGGAAGCCCCACACTACCATCGGCGCTAATTCGTTTCACTTCTGAGTTCGGCATGGAATCAGGTGGGTCCAAATCGCTATGGTCGCCAAGCAAATTCTTTAATCTGGAAAGCTGTTATTGTGTTCTCGACACATTCAATTCGTTCTTG
>NZ_AEVS01000033.1 GCF_000189255.1 Vibrio brasiliensis LMG 20546
AATGGTGGGTCGTGCAGGATTCGAACCTGCGACCAATTGATTAAAAGTCAACTGCTCTACCAACTGAGCTAACGACCCAATGGTATCCCGTAGGGGAGTCGAACCCCTGTTACCGCCGTGAAAGGGCGGTGTCCTAGGCCTCTAGACGAACGGGACACTAAGTTGAACATCTTGGGGGATGTTCTTTCTCTTAAACTACATAAACC
>NZ_AEVS01000032.1 GCF_000189255.1 Vibrio brasiliensis LMG 20546
TGATAACATCAAGATGACTGTTGAACTAATCGCTCCAATCGCGATGGACGAAGGTCTACGTTTCGCAATCCGCGAAGGTGGCCGTACAGTTGGTGCTGGTGTTGTTGCTAAGATCTTCGCTTAATTCTTACGAATTAGCTAAAGTCTTCGGAAAATCTTGGAATAAGATTTGACGAACCAGTAGCAAAAAGGGCATCATTTGATGCCCTTTTTCTGCACTATACAAAATGTCGCTTTCATTGGTGTGAAAACGAACATTAAGCAGGATTTTTTGGTTGAGGTGTTGCGTCTCAGTCAATAAAAGAGTACGTCAGTCTATTTTGATTGTCGTTTAATGGATTTGCCCTGCAACAGCGGGGTTGTTGTCGTCTATATTAAGACTTAGACAGGTTGGTTTTATGAAAGCAAATAATGCTGAAACTCCTGATAGCTCAAATGGCGCAGATATCTTTAAGTGGATTGTCACTTTTGTTCTGTTAGCTGCCGCTGTTGTGGGTAATTACCTGTATGGTGAAATGTCTGTAGTTATTCGTGCTGCAGGTGTTGTTGTGCTAATTGCTGCGGCACTTGGTGTTGCTGCTACAACAACTAAGGGTAAAGCTGCGATTGAGTTTGCAAAAGAATCTCGTATGGAAGTTCGTAAAGTTGTTTGGCCTACACGCCAAGAAACTATGCAAACTACTTTAATCGTTTTAGCTGTAAGTATTGTAATGGCTCTAGTGCTTTGGGGCATCGACGGCATCATGGTTCGTCTTGTTGCTCTAGCAACTGGGGTATAGAGGGTTTTAATTCATGAGTGAAGCTCCAAAAAAACGCTGGTATGTGGTTCAAGCCTTCTCTGGATTTGAAGGCCGTGTAGCCCAATCTCTTCGTGAGCATATCAAAATGCACAGCATGGAAGAGCTGTTTGGTGAAGTTCTGGTCCCTACTGAAGAAGTAGTGGAAATGCGTGCAGGTCAGCGTCGTAAGTCTGAGCGCAAGTTCTTCCCAGGTTACGTCCTAGTTCAGATGATCATGAACGATGAATCATGGCACTTAGTACGCAGTGTGCCGCGTGTCATGGGCTTCATTGGTGGTACCTCTGATCGTCCAGCTCCTATCACTGATAAAGAAGCTGATGCGATTCTTAACCGTCTTGAGAAAGCAAGTGAAGCTCCTCGTCCACGTACTATGTACGAAGCGGGTGAAGTGGTACGTGTTACTGACGGTCCATTCGCTGACTTCAACGGTACTGTTGAAGAAGTGGACTACGATAAGAGCCGCGTTAAAGTGTCTGTATCGATCTTTGGTCGTGCAACACCAGTTGAGCTTGAATTTGGTCAGGTTGAAAAACTGGACTAATACTCTGATTTATAGAGTATAAAAAATCACCTTTTTAGGGTTGTACAAGGCGCGAATTATGACTATAATTTCGCGCCTTATTATTTTGGCTGAAGCGTAAGTTTCAATCCGAAATAAAAAGAATTTACATCAACGGGGAGCTGATCAGTTGGTTAGCGTTTGTACCCAAAATTAGGAATAATCATGGCTAAGAAAGTTGAAGCTTACATCAAGCTACAAGTTGCTGCTGGTATGGCAAACCCAAGTCCACCAGTTGGTCCTGCTCTAGGTCAACACGGTGTTAACATCATGGAATTCTGTAAAGCGTTCAACGCGAAAACAGAATCTATTGAGAAAGGTCTACCAACTCCAGTTGTTATCACAGTATACAACGACCGTTCTTTCACGTTCGTTACTAAGACTCCACCTGCTGCTGTTCTTCTTAAGAAAGCTGCTGGCATTAAGTCTGGTTCTGGTCGTCCAAACACTGAAAAAGTGGGTACTGTAACTGACGCTCAAATCCAAGAAATCGCAGAAACTAAAGCTGCTGATATGACTGGTGCTGACATCGAAGCAATGAAGCGTTCAATCGCTGGTACTGCTCGTTCAATGGGCCTAGTGGTAGAGGGTTAATAAGATGGCTAAACTAACTAAGCGCATGCGCGTAATCCGCGAAAAAGTTGACGTAACTAAAGAATACGAAATCAACGAAGCTGTAGCTCTTCTTCAAGAACTAGCAACTGCTAAATTCGTTGAGTCTGTAGACGTTGCTGTTAATCTTGGCATCGATGCTCGTAAATCTGACCAGAACGTACGTGGTGCAACTGTACTACCTCACGGTACTGGCCGCGAAATCCGCGTTGCAGTGTTCACTCAAGGTGCAAACGCTGAAGCAGCTAAAGAAGCTGGCGCAGACATCGTTGGTATGGAAGATCTTGCTGAGCAAGTGAAGAAAGGCGAAATGAACTTTGACGTAGTTGTTGCTTCTCCAGATGCAATGCGCGTTGTAGGTCAACTAGGTACTATCCTAGGTCCTCGCGGTCTAATGCCAAACCCTAAAGTTGGTACTGTAACTCCTAACGTTGCTGAAGCTGTTAAGAACGCTAAAGCTGGTCAGGTTCGTTACCGTAACGACAAGAACGGCATCATCCACACTACTATCGGTAAAGCAAACTTCTCTGCTGAGCAGATCAAAGAGAACCTAGAAGCTCTTCTAGTTGCTCTGAAGAAAGCTAAGCCGTCTTCTGCTAAGGGTACATTCCTGCAGAAAGTAAGCATCTCTACTACTATGGGTGCTGGTGTTGCTGTTGATCAGGGTAGCCTGAACACTCAAGCATAATTTATTTGCTTAGGCGCGAAATTAGTGTATAATTTTGCGCCTAATATTTGTGGTTGGGGCTGAACTTTGGTTCATCGAATTCCTCCCGGAATTCACTATGAATTATGACCCAGTCTCCGTCCAAGACCGTAGGTGTCTGAATTTGTTTTACAAATGATGGCTTAATTTTCCTACGTAGATGGTGCCCGAACTGACAGAAAGCTCTATGTAAATAGTTAACTTTCTTCTGGGAAGCACCTAAATAGCTCTCACTGTTGTGATAATAGTGAGTGGTGTAACGACAACCAGGAGTAAATCCAAGATGGCTTTAAACCTTCAAGACAAAAAAGCAATTGTTGCTGAAGTCAACGAAGCTGCCAGTGGTGCACTTTCTGCAGTTGTAGCTGATTCTCGTGGCGTTGAAGTGGGCGCAATGACTTCTCTACGTAAACAAGCTCGTGAAGCTGGTGTTTACATGAGAGTTGTTCGTAACACTCTAATGCGTCGTGCGGTTGAAGGTACAGACTACGCATGTCTAACTGAGACATTCACTGGTCCTACTCTAATCGCATTCTCTAACGAGCACCCAGGTGCTGCAGCGCGTCTTTTCAAAGACTTCGCTAAAGAGAACAAAGACTTCGAGATCAAAGCTGCTGCATTTGAAGGCGCGCTAACTGACGCTGAAGTACTAGCGACACTACCAACTTACGACGAAGCAATCGCACGCCTAATGATGTGCATGAAAGAAGCTTCTGCAGGCAAGCTGGTACGCACATTCGCTGCTGTCCGCGATCAAAAAGAAGAAGCTGCGGCGTAAGCCTTGCTTTTTTCTGGTTGCTTAATAAACTTATTGTTGATTTAAAAGAGAATTGTTATGTCTATTACTAACGAGCAAATCCTAGATGCAGTTGCAGAAATGTCTGTAATGCAAGTTGTTGAACTAATCGAAGCAATGGAAGAGAAATTCGGTGTTTCTGCTGCTGCTGCTGTTGTAGCTGGCGGCGCTGCTGGTGGCGAAGCTGCTGCTGAGCAAACTGAATTCGACGTAATCCTAGAATCTGCTGGCGGTAACAAAGTTGCTGTAATCAAAGCAGTACGTGGCGCAACTGGCCTAGGTCTTAAAGAAGCTAAAGCTCTAGTAGACGGCGCTCCTGCACCTCTTAAAGAAGGCGTAGAGAAAGACGAAGCTGAAGCTCTTAAAGCTCAGCTAGAAGAAGCTGGTGCAAGTGTTACTGTTAAGTAATTATTGCATAGTTTCTTAGCCTAACGGCTAATGGCTGGTGGTTTTATAACCACCGGCCTTTTTGCGCTGTAGGGGTTGGGTGATTTTTCCGCTGTTTGAGCACCCAAATACCTAGCAAAAAACATCTCATTTGCTCTTAATGCGATGTCACTACAATCAAACAGATATTTAGTCACTGTCTCATACTACCAGAGACAGTTTGGGTCACTTATCAGCGAGCTGAGGAACCCCATGGTTTACTCTTATACCGAGAAAAAGCGCATCCGTAAGGACTTTGGTACTCGTCCACAAGTGTTGGACATTCCATACCTGCTATCGATCCAGCTCGATTCGTTCGAAAAATTCATCGAACAGGATCCTGAAGGTCAATACGGTCTTGAAGCTGCTTTCCGTTCTGTATTTCCGATTCAGAGCTACAACGGCAATTCCGAGCTGCAATACGTTAGCTACCGTCTTGGTGAGCCAGTTTTTGACGTTAAAGAATGTCAAATCCGCGGCGTAACTTATTCAAAACCTCTACGCGTAAAACTACGCCTGGTTATTTTTGATAAAGACGCGCCAGCAGGTACTGTAAAAGACATTAAAGAACAAGAAGTCTACATGGGCGAAATTCCGCTTATGACAGACAATGGTACCTTCGTTATCAATGGTACCGAGAGGGTTATCGTATCCCAGCTGCACAGAAGCCCTGGCGTATTCTTCGACAGCGATAAGGGTAAGACCCACTCATCAGGTAAAGTTCTATACAATGCACGCGTTATTCCTTACCGTGGTTCATGGCTTGATTTCGAGTTTGATCCTAAGGATAACCTGTACGTACGTATCGACCGCCGTCGTAAGCTACCAGCATCTATCATTCTTCGCGCACTAGGTAAGACGACAGAAGAGATCCTGGACATCTTCTTCGAGAAGGTGAACTTCGAAGTTAAAGATCAAACTCTTCTAATGGAGCTTGTTCCTGATCGTCTACGTGGTGAAACTGCGTCGTTCGACATCGAAGCAAACGGCAAGACTTACGTTGAGACTGGTCGTCGTGTAACTGCACGCCACATCCGTCAGCTTGAAAAAGATGGCGTTGAGCATATCGAAGTACCAGTTGAGTACATCGTAGGCAAAGTTGCATCGAAAGATTACATCAACGAAGCGACAGGCGAGATCATTGTTGGTGCAAACCAGGAAATCAGCCTTGAAGCACTAGCTAACCTTTCTCAGGCAGGCCACAAAGCTCTACAGACGTTATTTACTAACGATCTAGACCACGGTCCGTTCATGTCAGAAACACTACGTATCGACAGCACTGTTGATCGTATTTCTGCATTGGTAGAAATCTACCGCATGATGCGTCCTGGCGAGCCGCCAACGAAAGAAGCTGCTGAAGCACTATTCGAAAGCCTATTCTTCTCGGAAGAGCGTTACGATCTATCGACTGTTGGTCGTATGAAGTTCAACAGCTCTATCGAACGTGAAGATGCTCAAGAGCAAGGCACACTAGATGAAACTGATATCATCGAAGTGATGAAGAAGCTTATCGCTATCCGTAACGGCATCGGTGAAGTGGACGATATCGACCACCTAGGTAACCGTCGTATCCGTTCTGTTGGCGAAATGGCAGAAAACCAATTCCGCGTAGGTCTAGTACGTGTTGAACGTGCTGTTAAAGAGCGTCTAAGCCTTGGTGACCTTGATGCAATCATGCCTCAAGACCTAATCAACGCTAAGCCTATCTCTGCTGCGGTTAAAGAATTCTTTGGCTCTTCACAGCTGTCTCAGTTCATGGACCAAAACAACCCGTTATCAGAAGTAACGCACAAGCGTCGTATTTCTGCACTGGGTCCTGGCGGTCTTACTCGTGAACGTGCTGGCTTCGAAGTACGTGACGTACACGTAACTCACTACGGTCGTCTATGTCCTATCGAAACGCCTGAAGGTCCAAACATCGGTCTGATCAACTCTCTATCTGCGTTTGCGCGTTGTAACGAGTACGGTTTCCTAGAGACTCCATACCGTCGCGTTGTAGATGGCGTAGTAACAGACGAAGTAGATTACCTATCTGCTATTCAGGAAGGTCAGTACGTTATCGCTCAGGCGAACACTGTTCTTACTGAAGAAGGCACATTTGCTGAAGAGCTAATCACAGCTCGTCAGAAAGGTGAATCTGGTCTACACCCACGCGAACATGTTGACTACATGGACGTTGCAACTAACCAGGTTGTATCTATCGCTGCATCGCTTATCCCGTTCCTAGAACACGATGATGCGAACCGTGCATTGATGGGTGCGAACATGCAACGTCAGGCAGTTCCAACACTTAAGGCTGACAAGCCTCTAGTTGGTACTGGTATCGAGCGTAACATCGCAGTTGACTCTGGTGTTACAGCGGTAGCGAAACGTGGTGGTGTAATCCAGTCTGTAGATGCTTCTCGTATCGTTGTTAAAGTTAACGAAGACGAGCTGATCCCTGGCGAAGCAGGTATCGATATCTACAACCTAACTAAATACACTCGTTCTAACCAAAACACGTGTATCAACCAGCGTCCATGTGTGATGCCGGGTGAACCTGTAGCGCGTGGCGACGTTCTTGCTGACGGTCCTTCAACAGACCTTGGTGAACTAGCTCTTGGTCAGAACATGCGTATCGCGTTCATGCCTTGGAACGGTTACAACTTCGAAGACTCGATCTTAGTATCTGAGCGCGTAGTTCAAGAAGACCGTTTCACGACTATCCACATTCAAGAACTATCTTGTGTGGCGCGTGATACTAAGCTTGGTGCTGAAGAGATCACAGCTGATATTCCAAACGTAGGTGAGTCTGCTCTGTCTAAACTAGACGAGTCAGGTATCGTTTACATCGGTGCGGAAGTTAAAGGCGGTGACATCCTTGTAGGTAAAGTAACTCCTAAAGGTGAAACTCAGCTAACTCCTGAAGAGAAGCTACTACGTGCTATCTTCGGTGAGAAAGCGTCAGACGTTAAAGATACGTCTCTACGCGTACCAAACTCAGTTTCAGGTACTATCATCGACGTTCAAGTATTTACTCGTGACGGTGTTGAAAAAGACAAACGTGCACTTGAAATCGAACAGATGCAGCTTAAAGAAGCGAAGAAAGACCTTACTGAAGAATTCCAGATTCTTGAGGGTGGCCTTCTAAACCGTGTTAAAGCTGTACTAATCGACGGTGGTTACACTGAAGCTAAACTAGATGCTATCGATCGTAAGAAGTGGCTAGAACTAACGCTTGAAGACGATGCTCAACAGACTCAGCTAGAGCAACTAGCAGAGCAGTATGACGAGCTACGTGCAGACTTCGATAAGAAGTTTGAAACTAAGCGTCGCAAGATCACACAAGGTGATGATCTAGCACCTGGCGTACTGAAGATCGTTAAAGTTTACCTAGCGGTTAAACGTCGCATCCAGCCTGGTGATAAGATGGCGGGTCGTCACGGTAACAAGGGTGTAATCTCTAAGATCAACCCTGTTGAAGACATGCCTTACGATGAAAAAGGTCAGCCTGTAGACATCGTACTTAACCCACTGGGTGTACCTTCGCGTATGAACATCGGTCAGATCCTAGAAGTACACTTAGGTCTGGCAGCGAAAGGTATCGGTGACAAGATCAACCAGATGGTTAAAGAGCAGCAAGAGCTAGCTAAGTTCCGTGACTTCCTACAGAAGGTTTACGATCTTGGTGAAACTCGTCAGAAAGTAGACATCGCGTCTCTATCTGATGATGAAGTTCGCACGTTGATCTCTAACCTACGTGGCGGTCTACCGATTGCAACGCCGGTATTCGATGGTGCTAACGAATCATCAATCAAAGAGCTTCTAAAACTAGGTGACCTACCAGAATCTGGTCAGCTAACGCTGTTTGATGGTCGCACTGGTGATGCGTTTGAGCGTCCTGTAACTGTTGGTTACATGTACATGCTGAAACTGAACCACCTTGTTGATGACAAGATGCACGCTCGTTCGACTGGTTCGTACAGCCTGGTAACTCAGCAACCACTTGGTGGTAAAGCTCAGTTCGGTGGTCAGCGTTTCGGTGAGATGGAAGTATGGGCACTTGAAGCATACGGTGCTGCTTACACGCTACAAGAAATGCTAACAGTTAAGTCGGATGACGTTAACGGCCGTACTAAGATGTACAAGAACATCGTAGACGGTAACCACAGCATGGAACCTGGTATGCCAGAATCGTTCAACGTACTGTTGAAAGAGATTCGCTCGCTAGGTATCAACATCGAGCTAGAAGACGAAGAGTAATCCCACGGGATTATTTGGTAGAAGGTGCTCACTTTTGCGGGTGAGCTCCTTTTAACTCCTTACAGGAGCTGATTGTGAAAGACTTATTAAACTTTCTAAAAGCGCAGCATAAGACCGAAGAATTTGATGCAATCAAAATCGGTCTATCTTCACCAGACATGATCCGTTCATGGTCTTTCGGTGAAGTTAAAAAACCTGAAACGATCAACTATCGTACGTTCAAGCCTGAGCGTGATGGTCTGTTCTGTGCGCGTATCTTTGGTCCAGTAAAAGACTACGAATGTCTTTGTGGCAAGTACAAGCGTCTGAAACACCGTGGCGTAATCTGTGAGAAGTGTGGCGTTGAAGTTACACAAACTAAAGTTCGTCGTGACCGTATGGGCCACATCGAGCTTGCATCACCAGTTGCTCACATCTGGTTCCTAAAATCGCTACCGTCTCGTATCGGTCTACTAATGGATATCCCTCTACGTGATATCGAACGTGTTCTTTACTTCGAAATGTACGTAGTAACTGAACCAGGTATGACTGATCTAGAAAAATCTCAGATGCTTACTGAAGAAGAGTATCTGGATCGTCTAGAAGAGTGGGGTGATGAATTCACGGCTAAGATGGGTGCAGAAGCGATCAAAGACCTACTTGCGTCTATGGATCTACCTGCTGAAATCGAAGAGATGCGTGAAGAGCTTCAGTCTACTAACTCAGAGACTAAGCGTAAGAAGATCACTAAGCGTCTGAAGCTAGTTGAAGCGTTCGTTCAATCTGGTAACAACCCAGAGTGGATGATCCTGACTGTGCTTCCGGTACTTCCGCCAGATCTACGTCCTCTAGTACCACTAGATGGCGGTCGCTTTGCGACTTCTGATCTGAACGACCTATACCGTCGCGTAATCAACCGTAACAACCGTTTGAAGCGTCTACTAGAGCTAGCTGCTCCGGACATCATCGTACGTAACGAAAAACGTATGCTGCAAGAGTCTGTTGATGCACTTCTAGATAACGGTCGTCGCGGTCGTGCGATTACTGGTTCGAACAAGCGTCCTCTGAAATCTCTTGCTGATATGATCAAGGGTAAACAAGGTCGTTTCCGTCAGAACCTTCTAGGTAAGCGTGTAGACTACTCTGGCCGTTCTGTAATCACAGTAGGTCCATACCTTCGTCTGCACCAGTGTGGTCTTCCTAAGAAGATGGCACTTGAGCTATTCAAACCATTCATCTACAGCAAGCTAGAGACTCGTGGTCTTGCGACTACAATCAAAGCTGCTAAGAAGATGGTAGAGCGCGAAGAAGCGATCGTTTGGGATATCCTGGACGAAGTAATCCGCGAACACCCAGTACTATTGAACCGTGCACCTACACTTCACCGTCTAGGTATCCAGGCGTTCGAACCAGTACTAATCGAAGGTAAAGCGATTCAGCTACACCCACTAGTATGTGCGGCGTACAACGCGGACTTCGATGGTGACCAAATGGCGGTTCACGTGCCTCTAACTCTAGAAGCACAGCTTGAAGCTCGTACTCTGATGATGTCGACAAACAACATTCTGTCGCCAGCGTCAGGTGATCCGATCATCGTACCTTCTCAGGACGTTGTATTGGGTCTTTACTACATGACTCGTGACAAGATCAACGTGAAAGGCGAAGGTATGTACCTTGCTAGCCCTGCTGAGGCTGAAAAGGCATACCGTACTAAGACTGCTGAGCTACACGCTCGCGTTAAAGTTCGTATCACTGAGACTGTTAAAGACGAAGATGGTAATAGCACTACTGAGACTAAGATGGTTGATACAACTATCGGTCGTGCAATGCTATGGCAAATCGTACCGGAAGGTCTACCGTACAGCATCGTTAACCAGAAGCTAGGTAAGAAGCAAATCTCTAACCTACTTAACGAAGCGTACCGTAAGCTTGGTCTGAAAGACACGGTAATCTTTGCTGACCAAATCATGTACACAGGTTTCGCTTACGCGGCACTTTCTGGTGTATCTGTTGGTATCGACGACATGGTTGTACCTGCAGCTAAGTACACTGAGATCGAAGAAGCGGAAGCAGAAGTTCGCGAAATTCAGGAACAGTACCAATCTGGTCTTGTAACTGCGGGTGAGCGCTACAACAAAGTGATCGATATTTGGGCATCGACCAACGATCGCGTAGCAAAAGCGATGATGGAAAACCTTTCATCTGAAACGGTAGTTAACCGTGACGGTGAAGAAGAGCAGCAAGAGTCGTTCAACAGCATCTACATGATGGCTGACTCGGGCGCTCGTGGTTCTGCAGCTCAGATTCGTCAGCTAGCGGGTATGCGTGGTCTGATGGCTCGTCCAGATGGCTCAATCATCGAAACGCCTATCACAGCGAACTTTAAAGAAGGTCTAAACGTACTTCAGTACTTTATCTCAACGCACGGTGCTCGTAAGGGTCTTGCGGATACGGCACTGAAAACAGCGAACTCGGGTTACCTAACTCGTCGTCTAGTAGACGTTGCTCAAGACGTTGTAGTACACGAACATGACTGTGGCACACACGAAGGTGTTGACATGATGCCACACATCGAAGGTGGTGACGTTAAAGTTGCACTTTCTGAGCTAGCTCTAGGTCGTGTAGTTGCTGAAGACGTTCTTAAGCCAGGTACTGAAGAAGTTCTGATTCCACGTAACACTCTAATTGATGAGAAGTGGTGTCAAATCATGGAAGAGAACTCAGTAGACAGCATGAAAGTGCGCTCTGTAGTTACCTGTGATGCGGACTTCGGTTGTTGTGCACAGTGTTACGGTCGTGACCTAGCACGTGGTCACCTAGTGAACCAAGGTGAAGCAGTTGGTGTTATCGCTGCTCAGTCTATCGGTGAACCGGGTACACAGCTTACAATGCGTACGTTCCACATCGGTGGTGCGGCATCTACTGCAGCAGCAGAGAACAGCATCCAAGCTAAGACAACAGGTACAGTTAAGCTACACAACGCTAAGTTCGTAACGAACAAAGACGGTAAGCTTGTAATTACTTCTCGTGCATCTGAACTAACTATCATTGATGAGTTCGGCCGTACGAAAGAGAAACACAAACTACCTTACGGTTCTCTACTGAGCAAAGGCGACAACGAAGCAGTTCAAGCTGGTGAAACAGTAGCGAACTGGGAAGCGCACACAATGCCAATCATCACTGAAGTGGCAGGTCGCATCCAATTCGTTGACATGATCGACGGTGTTACAGTTTCTCGTCAAACAGATGACCTAACTGGTCTATCTTCAAGCGAAGTAACTGAAGCGGCAGCTCGTCCAGCAGCAGGTAAAGATATGCGTCCAGCAATCAAACTTGTTGATGAGCAAGGTAACGATGTAATGATCCCTGGTACTGAAATGCCAGCTCACTACTTCCTACCTGGTAAAGCTATCGTTAACATCGAAGACGGCGCTGAAGTAGGTGTGGGTGATACACTTTCACGTATTCCTCAGAAGTCTGGCGGTAACAAAGATATCACCGGTGGTCTTCCACGAGTTGCTGACCTATTCGAAGCACGTAAGCCTAAAGAGCCTGCGATCCTTGCTGAGCACACAGGTACTGTGAGCTTCGGTAAAGAAACGAAAGGTAAGCGTCGTCTAGTTATCACTCGTGATGGCGGCGAGACGTACGAAGAGATGATTCCTAAGCATCGTCAGCTTAACGTATTCGAAGGCGAGAAAGTTGAACGTGGTGACGTGATCGCAGACGGTCCAGAGTCTCCACATGACATTCTACGTCTACGTGGTATCCACGCTGTGACTCAATACATCGCGAACGAAGTTCAAGAAGTATACCGTCTACAGGGCGTTAAGATTAACGATAAGCACATCGAAACTATCGTTCGTCAGATGCTACGTAAGTGTACTATTACTCACGCTGGTGACTCTGAGTTCCTAGCTGGTGAGCAAGTAGAATACGCTAACGTTAAGATTGCTAACCGTGCACTAGAAGCTGAAGGCAAAGAGCCAGCACGCTTCGAACGTGAACTACTAGGTATCACTAAAGCATCTCTAGCAACTGAATCGTTCATCTCTGCGGCATCGTTCCAGGAGACAACTCGCGTACTAACAGAAGCTGCGGTTTCTGGTAAGCGTGATGAACTACGTGGTCTGAAAGAAAACGTAATTGTAGGTCGTCTAATCCCTGCAGGTACTGGTTTCGCTTACCACCAAGATCGTCAAGCTAAGCGTGCAGAAGAGCAAGAAGGTCCTTCAGCTGAACAAGCTACTGACAACCTTGCAGCACTACTAAACGCTGGTTTCTCTGCTGACGAGTAATCGTTGAGTAAGAAATGACAAAAGGCACCTTCGGGTGCCTTTTTTGTTTTATGGGGAACTAGAACGGGCTTCGCCCTGCGAGAGTTTAGAGCGCTTCGCTTCGAGAACGGACTTCGTCCTGCGAGATGTTAGAGCGCTTCGCTTCGAGACCAGGCTTCGCCCTTTCGAGAGGAGCTTGTGGTGATTGGGTCGAATGTTGCAGGCAGTGCTGGCTAATTACTTGGTCTAATTGTCTGAATTTAAAAGAAAAGGGTTGACGTGTGCTGCCAACCCTTCCAAAATCTTCTCGCTTCTCGCTTCTCGCTTCTCGCTTCTCGCTTCTCGCTTCTCGCTTCTCGCTTCTCG